>PGXU01000009.1 GCA_002839335.1 Spirochaetae bacterium HGW-Spirochaetae-4 | reverse complement strand
TTGCCTGCACTCGCTCGGGAGAGTGGACCACTTCATGGTCCCTTTCCACTCGCTTCGTTTGGCAATCAAGATATCTGATTCGACACGAACGCCGCCACACACCGCTTAGACCGAAGGAAAGTAAAGGATTAGAGTTTACAGACCACTAGGAAAGTGACAATCCGGCCACGGCGGCTCCAATCGTTGGAGAATCCTCGATTTTCACGAAGTGGACATACCTGTGGTGCGTGCGTTGGAGGAATTCGGTCACATACTGTTGCGTGTAGCGGGGAAGGTTCTCCGTCTTGTAGAAGGTCGTGCCATCCGCATTGATGCAGACCGGATACCTGGGATTTGATCCTAGTCCCGACTTCAACACCGCGGCACTCAAATTGACCGCTGTCAGTTTTGCCGCACGTGCGATGATAGCGTCCAGTATCAGATACAGTGCGGTCGCATCGGACTCGTTGGTGATACAGGACACCAGGTCATACGATCCGTTGTGGGGCATTTCCAGGTAATGGCTCATACGGGTGGTATTCAACGGCTCGATGGTGGCAAACCGTTCGGCGAAGCTTTCGGATAGGATTCGCTGCGCGATCGCTTGCTGGACAACGACGTTGCTGAAGGCCCCGAGGTATGCACCGCTGATCATTTTCTCGAAGTGGTAGTTTCCCGGTTGTTTGGTCGATTCGATGAACCTGCGGTCGAGCTCTCCCGGTACCAGATCGTAATTGCCCGACTCCACATTGATTATCTGCGACCCGCCCCGACGCGAAGCCAACTTTCCGATCCGGTCGTTGTGCTCGACATACGCGGTGTTCGTTCCGGTTCCCAAGATGAAGCCGATGTATCCGTCGTATGGGGAAACCCCTGTCGCGACCTTGCCGGCCAACAAGGTCGCCACGGTATCGTTGACCACCGACACCCGCTTTTTCGATACGTCGTGTCCTCTGCGGGACAGCTCCTCCAACAGCGATTTGCCTACGGGCATACCGATCACTTCGGGAGCTTTGATCTCCTTGGAGAACACGATGGGGATGCCGTCATGGTCGGCTGTGATATCCGCGGCATACGAGAAGCAAAAACCGATCCGATCGCTTTGCCCGATCAACGGTTCGACCTGGTCTGCCAGAGTGGAGAAGAATTCCTTGGCCGACACCTCGGTCTTGACCCCAGGCATGCCACTTTTATGGAACGAATCGATGGTGGGCTTCAAATGGTCGTCGAACGACACGACACAGGTGCGGAAATTCGTCCCCCCCGCATCGAGAACGATGACCTTTTCACCTCGGGGAATCGTATTGTCAGCCTCGACGAAAGTAGGGATCATCGCCAACGTGCCCTGTCCCTTCACCTGTAGCCCGCGCTCCATTTCCAAAAGGAAATCGTCGCAACACTTCTGCATGTCGATCGAATCGGGCGAAACTCCCCATCCGTGTAAGAAATCTTCCGTGCGTGCGACAATATCTTGCATGACGTCCTCCGAAGCTGGTGAATTGTCCCCCATTTTATGGTATGAGGTCACATCTGTCCAGTTGGAACCGGAGGTGGAAGTGGTGGAAACAATGCCTGTGCCACATGGAGGAAATCTTGCCCGCCCGCTTGTACAATGAGAGGGATAAGCGACGGACTCGACGGTCCTTCCAGAGGAATCATGAATTCGAGCTCCATATGGAATGGTTCGGCGAACCTGCTGCCCTCGATATCGAGCGAACCGTTGCCTTCGTACCGGAAAGGATAGGGAGTGGACAATCTGATCGCCTCCACATGACCCGAAAGCAAAATTTCCTGTTCCATGAGCGCCTGGGGCTGCAGGTAGGCGATCAAACGGGCGTGGTCGGGGATGATGCGGACCACCGAGGTCAACAGCGCTTCCAAGAATCCCATTTGCCTGGCTACCGGCATGGGACTTTCCAGCACGACCCTGCGCAGGTATCCGACATCCGCACGGTCCATATCGAGACTGAATTGGGAATATGTACCATCTGCGAAAAAAGTCGATTCGGTGAATTGGACCGGAGGGGTGAGGTTTTGCGCCGCGAGGGATGCCGCGGCGGCCACCAGGATGGACTGAAGCGCAACCTTCACTTCCGCATCCGACGGAACGGCTCCACCGGAAGCATCCGAGGCGAAGGCCATGGAGACGCAAAGAACCAGTATCAGAATCATGGAAAGAAATCGTCCCATCGGCAACCCCTTGGAAATATTGGTACAAAATACACCGTACCTGTCCAAGTAAACAAGACTATGGTACATTGGTAACATGAAACGCAACGATACGTTCTTTTGGTACGATCTGGAGACTTTCGGCCTTAATCCGCGACACGACCGCATCGCCCAGTTCGCCGGAGTACGGACAGATATGAACCTCTCGGTCATCGAGGATCCGGTGATCCTATACTGTCGGCTCAGCGACGACTATCTACCCGATCCACTCGCGTGCATGATCACAGGCATAACGCCCCAGGAAGTTGCCGAAAAGGGATTGGTCGAAAGCGAGTTCATCGCCAAGATCAATGCTATCTTCAGCGAACCGGGAACATGTGCAGTGGGGTACAATACCATCCGTTTCGATGATGAATTTATCCGCAATGCACTGTTCAGGAATTTCCTGGACCCGTACAAGCGGGAATACGACAAGGGAAACAGCCGTTGGGACATACTCGATCTCGTCCGGGCCGCCCACGACCTGCGCCCCAAAGGGATAGTCTGGCCAAAGAAAGCTGACAGCGGACGACCTTCGTTCAAGCTCACCGACCTCACCGAGGCCAACGATATTTCACACGAGAATGCCCACGACGCCATGAGCGACGTGTGGGCCACGTTGGAATTGGCTCGGTTGATCAAGTCGCGCCAACCCAAGCTCTTCTCCTATTACCTGACATTGCGCAAGAAACAGACCGTGAAATCGCTCCTCTCCGTTCCGATGGGGGAACCGGTGGTGCTCACCGCCGCGCCGTTCACCCGCGCCGAAGGCTGCACGACGGTCGTCATGCCGATCACAGCCAGTGCTCAGAACAGCAACAGCATCGTGGTGTTCGATCTCATGCAGGATCCATCATCCCTTATATCGGCATCATATGCCTACGGCGAACTGGAAGCGGTGAAACAGAGTGAGGATGCCTTCAGGGTCTCGGCCCAACAGGTGCGACGGGCAATCCATTCGGGAGAAGGCATTGCCCAGGCGATGCAGCAGGCCGCGGAACACCTGACCGAGGCTGCCGACATGCTGGCGAATATTCCCCGGCTTGTGAGTGCCAGCGACCAATTGCTTCGCACGAAGGGCGTCAACCGGATCGCGCTCAACCGGGTTCCGTTCATCTCCCCCATGTCCGTATTGTCCGACGAAGTGGCCGTACAACTCGGAATCGACCGGACCTTGTGTGAGGAGAATCGCAAGAAGCTGTTGGGTCAGCCTCTGTTGGCGGTGAATGTACGCAAGGCAGCCGACGCCGACGAATACACTTCGGTGGACGATGTCGACTTCTCCTTGTATTCGGGCAACTTCTTCGGAGAGGCCGATGCCAAGCGGTTTTCGGAGATCCGATCCACCGAGGGCGCCCAATTGTGGAACAAACGGTTCACGTTCGACGACTCGCGCTGCCATGAGATGCTGTGGCGATACATATGCCGAAACTGGCCGGAGACCCTCGACCCTGAACAACAGGGCCGGTGGAAGAGTTTTTGTGCACAAAGGCTCATCCAGCCCCCTGGGGATACCCCGGTGACATTGGAGTTCTATGCCAGGAAGATCGCCGAGCGGATGGCCTCCAAGGAAACCGAACCGAAGGACAAGGAAATCTTGGTAAAATTGGCTGAGTATGGCAAACAGGTCTGTGAACGGGTCGGACTTGCCTACCCGCGCTAGTGATCTGTAACATCCTAATCTTTACTTTTCTTGGGCCTATCGAACAGAGGGCTTCGTTCGTGTCAGCTCAGATATCTGGATTGCCAAACGAAGCGAGAGGAAAGGGACCATGCAATGGTCCACTCTCCCGAGCGAGTGCAGGCAACGTAAGGTTCCATCCCTCGTCCTGGGATGTTGATACCTTTCATATCTTCGCTTCCTTGTCCTTGCCCTCTGTCCGATCCGCTCCAAGCTCAGTCACAAGTTTATGCTGTTACAGATCACTATGAAACCACCCGATTGCCAGCTACTGGTTCAGTTTCCGGCGGACCTTGACGAATGCCTCGATAGCGGCATCGACATCCTCGGGCCTATGGGCCGCAGATAGTTGGACCCGGATGCGGGCTTTTCCCTTCGGTACCACAGGGAATGAGAATCCGATCACATAGACGCCCTCATCCAGCAGTGCATCGGCCATAGCGACCGCCTTGTGCTCATCGTAGAGCATCACCGGGACAATCGCTGTCTCTCCCGGAACCAAATCGAATCCCGCCTGGGACATGCCTGTGCGGAACCGCTTTGCATTCTCCATGGTCTTTTCCCGGTAGGGATTTCCTGCCGACAACAGCTCCAGTACCTTCAAGGTCCCTCCGGCGATCGCCGGGGCAAGGGTATTGCTGAACAGGTACGGACGTGCACGTTGGCGCAAGACTTCCACAATCTCGGAGCGGGCACAGATGCATCCGCCACTGGCTCCACCCAATGCCTTGCCGAAGGTAGTGGAAATGATATCCACCCGGCCCTCGACGCCGCACTGTTCGGCCGTTCCCCGTCCGGTATTCCCGATATAGCCGGTGGCATGGGAATCGTCGACCATCACCAAGGCGTTGTAGCGTTCGGCAAGATCGCAGATTTGCCGCAGTTTGGCAATGTCGCCGTCCATGGAAAACACTCCATCGGTACAGATCAAACGGCGACGACAACTTTGGGCATCGGCTAGCTGCTGCTCCAACTCCCGCATGTCGCTATGGGCATAGCGGTACCGCTTGGCCTTGCACAGGCGCACACCATCGATAATGGAGGCATGGTTGAGCGCATCGCTGAGAATCGCATCCTGCTCGTCCAACAACGGTTCGAAGACAGCCCCATTCGCATCGAAGCAACTGGAGAAGAGGATGGTGTCGTCCATGTGGAGAAATTCGGCCAGCCGCTTCTCCAACCGCTTGTGCAACTCTTGGGTCCCGCAGATGAAGCGCACGGAAGAGAGTCCGTACCCCCACATCTGCATCGCTTCGGTCGCCGCACGCATGATCTCATTGTTGTCGGACAATCCCAGGTAGTTGTTCGCACAGAAGTTGCGTACTTCCTTTCCGGCAACCTTTATGACAGCATCCTGCGGGCTCTCGAGTATCCGTTCCTGCTTGTACAACCCTTCGTCACGCAAGGCCTGCAAGAAGCCCTTGAATTCTTCACGCATCGATTCGTGCATCATCGTGTGGTACCTCCCTGCTTTTGCATCCGTTGGCCGATGGTCTTGAGCATATCGGCGGTCATGCTGGCCAAATCATACGATGGTTTCCAACCCCATTCCACCCTCGCGGCATAATCTTCGAGCGAATCGGGCCAGGAATCTGCGATTGCCTGTTTGACGGGGTCGATCCTATAGCTGATGGTGAAATCGGGTATATGGGTCCTGATATAGGCGGCCTGTTCCTCGGGGGAGAAACTCATGGCGGCGACATTGAACGCATTGCGATGGCGAAGCATCCGCGGGTCGGCTTCCATGATCTGGATGGCGGCATTGACGGCATCGGGCATATACATCATGTCGAGGTACGTGTCGCCCTGGAGAAAGCATTCGTAATGGTGTGATTCGAGTGCCGCATAATAGATCTCGACCGCATAGTCGGTCGTGCCTCCCCCGGGAGGGGTCATATTGCTGATGATTCCCGGGTACCGCACGCCCCTGGTGTCGACATCGTACTTGTGGTGGTAATAGTCGCACAACAGTTCCCCAGCGACCTTGGTGACGCCGTATATGGAGGTCGGCCGTTGCACCGTATCCTGCGGGGTGAATTTCTTCGGGGTAGTCGGACCGAAGGCCCCGATCGACGAGGGGGTGAACAAGGCGCAATGGTGTTCCCTGGCAATCTCAAGGGCTGTCATGAGACCGTTCATGTTCACGTCCCACGCCTTCAACGGATTCTTCTCGGCTGTGGCCGACAGGATTGCCGCCAAATGGTAGATGGTATCTATCTTGTACCTGGACACCAATTCCGAGAGCCTTTCCCCATCCCGGCAATCGACGACATGGAACGGGCCGCCTTGAATCAAATCGGTATTCACATCGTTGCGGATATCGGTGAGCACCACGTGGGAGTCCCCGTACAGTTGGCGCAATCGGGTGGCTATCTCCGAACCCAGCTGTCCAAGGGACCCTATGATCAGGATATTCTTCATGGCACCGCTCCTCCTTGGGGCATTCCTTGACAACCGGATTGGTACGTCCTACAATGGGCTCGTTCAGTATAATAAACAGGTTTTGAGATGTCAAACCAAATGGAGCACGCCATGGAGAAACCTCCCATGATCGGAAAGAATATCCAAAAACTGAGAACCGCAAGGAACCTGACATTGAATGTACTCTCGGAGCGTTCGGGTGTCTCGAAAGCCATGCTCAGCCAGATTGAGACCGACAAGGTGAACCCCACCTTGGCAACGGTCTGGAAAATCGCCAGGGGGCTGAGCGTCGACCTGCACGACCTGCTCGATTCGAATGCCATTCCCAAACGGAAATTCGCGGTCAATCGCAACGAAGCCATCAAGATACTCGATACCGATGAGCATGGGGTCACCATAAAAGTCTTCTCACCGTTGGAAATGGCCGGAGACCTCGAGATCTACATGCTTTCTTTCGATCCCAAGACCACATTGGAGAGCGAACCGCATTTTCCGGGCACCGAAGAGTTCCTCACCGTGATCAAAGGCTCGGTGAAGGTAACCGCGGGAGAGAACAGTACCGAACTGCACAAAGGCGATTTCCTGGCCTACCATGCCGACATTGCCCACACGATCGCCAACGAAAGTGCATCCCAAGCTATAGTCTCCATGGTGGTCCGGTACGCGCCGAACCAGGGGTAACCCGACCAATTTTTTGCCCCACACCTGTTTTGCTCTTGTCCCACAAGCAATTCCATGCTTTCATAATTCATCAGGAGATTGCATATGGGAAACAAGGGAACAACGGGTGTCGGTATCATGGCTTCGTACGGCGTCGGAAAATTCCTGGCCGAATTCCTCACCGGTGCCTTCGGTGCGGTCGTCTTCAAGTTCTATGAGACCGAGATCGGCCTATCCGCCGGTTTCGCAGCTTTGGCAACAATCCTCTATTCCCTCTGGAATGCCATCAACGATCCGGTGATCGGATATGTGACGAACCGGAACGCACCATTCTCAAAGAAGCTTGGTCGCCGCTTCCCTTGGATAGTCATCGGCTTGTTCCTCAGCGCGTTCTTCTTCATCCTGATTTTTTCTGTACCCGCAGCATGGCGGGAAACCGCCTCAAGCCGACCCTTGCCGGTCTTCCTCTGGATGGTGGTAACCATCTGCCTGTTCGACGGGTGCTACTCCCTCTGGGAGGTCAACTACCAGTCGGTGTATCCGGACAAATTCCGATCGCAGGAGATACGGACGAAAGCCGCGGCTATCAGCACCGCCGTGGGAGTCCTTGGAGTTGCGGCCGGATTCGTCGTACCGCCCATGTTCTTCGAATATGGCGATGTGGGCAGTTACCTGACCAGCGGATGGGCTGTCGCTGCCTTCACCATCGCCGGTATCCTCCTTATCATTCCAGGTATCCACGAAACACGGGAAATGATCGGACGATTCTCAAAACATCAGGAGCAACTCCGCCATGAACCGAAAGCCGAGCACAATTTCTTCCCCTCCATGAAGCGGGCATTGAAGCATCGGGATCTGCTGGCCTTCATCTTGCTGCTGTTCCTCTACCAATCGGGTGCGATGTGCATGACCAGTTCGGTCCACTATGTGGGTGACTATATCCTCAATGTCTCGAGTAGCGGGACCACCACCATATTCGCGGGCATGCTCGTGGGAACGTTGTTGTCGATCCCGGGTTGGACGTTCGTGTCCAAGCGACTGATGAACAACCAGCGGATGTTGTTGATCACCAGTGTGGTCATGGCGGCATTCTCCTTTCCCATGACATTCATACAGACAAAGACCGGATTCACCATTTTCATGGCACTTTGGGGACTCGGTTTCGGAGGTTTCTGGACCTTCATGGGGCCTGCGATGGCCGATATCGTCGATTCCATCGTGGTAACCGACAAGCGTCGGGACGACGGCGTGCTCATGGGAATCCGTGCATTATTCATGCGCTTCTCGTATGCCAGCCAAGCCATAGTTTTCTGGCTGATACACCGGCTGACCAACTTCAATGCCGACCCTACCTCGACAGCGGCTAAAATGGGAATCAGCCTGCATATGGCTGCGGTCCCCGCAGTATTCTTCCTAGCCGGTGCGTTGGTCTTCTACAAGATGAATACGCTGGACCCGGCGAAGATCGCGCAAAACAAACGCGAGTTGGCTACGCTGGACATCTGACAGGAGAAATCGCTATACTTAGTGCCCACGGAACAATTTCCTTTCCACACGTGTGGAAGGGATACAACCATATAGGAGCATAAGATGATAGAGATCCTGCAAAGGTTCGAGAAACAATACGCAGACCTGGAGAAGCGGTTGGCCGATCCCGACATCATGAAAGATATTTCGAATTACCGCAATCTCATGCAGGAGCGTTCCCATATCGAGCCGATCATGGAGGCTTTGCATTCGTTGCGTGAACTCGAGACACAGATTTCGGAAGCCGAGGAGATGATTGCCGAAGAGGAAGACGAAGAGTTGATCTCCATGGCAAAAGAAGAAATCGATGCCCTCAAGGAGCAACGCGATACCATTGAACGACAGAGCAAGATGCTTTTGGTGCCACCGGATCCCATGGAAGGCAAGAATATCATCATGGAAATCCGTGCCGGCACAGGTGGCGAGGAAGCCGCGTTGTTTGCCGCGAACCTCTTCCGCATGTACTCCCATTTTGCCGAAAGCAAGCGGTGGAAGATCGAGATCATGAGCATGAACGAGACGGGAATCGGTGGATTCAAGGAGATAGTGTTCTCCATCTCGGGTAAAGACGTGTATGGCAACTTGCGTTGGGAAAGTGGAGTCCATCGGGTCCAACGGGTTCCCGAGACCGAGTCGGGTGGACGTATCCATACATCGGCGGTCACCGTTGCGGTGCTTCCGGAAGCCGAGGAGACCGATATCGAGATCAAGCAGGAAGACCTGAAGGTCGATGTCATGCGCTCCGGCGGTCCGGGAGGCCAGTCGGTGAATACCACCGATAGTGCCGTCCGGATGACGCACCTGCCCACCGGTCTGGTCGTTATCTGTCAGGACGAGAAGTCGCAGATCAAGAACAAGGCGAAGGCCTTGCGTGTCCTCCGATCACGTCTCTACGATTTGGAGGAGGACAAGAAGGCTCGCGAACGGGCCGACAACCGCAAGAGCCAGGTCGGCTCCGGAGACCGTTCGGAACGGATCCGTACCTACAATTATCCACAGAACCGCTTGACCGACCACCGGATCAACCTCACCTTGTATAAACTGGAGCTGGTGATGGCGGGACAACTTGAAGAGGTTGTCGATGCCTTGAAGATGGCTGCGGGAGAAGAGGCCCTCAAGGAGCTGCAATGATAGGTATCGACACTCCAGGGCAAGAGCCGGACCCAAGGGGTGCCGTATCTCACCCCACGGTTCCTTTCGGCTCGCTTCGTTCGGATATGATAACAATCGGTGAAGCACTCGACGGCGGGACCAGGGCGATCCACGCACAGCGCGTCTCACAGACTCCCTTGCTCGATGCCTCCCTGTTGTTGTGCTCATCGACCGGCTTTACCCGCGAGCAACTCTATGCGAAGTCCCATGTCCCCTTGGACCAACAGACTGTCGATACGTACGCCTCGCTGGTGAAGCGCAGGTGTGCCGCCGAGCCCATCGCGTATTTGACCGGTAGCCGCGATTTCTATGGACGCACTTTCAGCGTGAGTCCCGCCGTACTTGTTCCCCGACCCGACACCGAGGTCCTGGTAGAGCAATCGCTTACCTTCCTTGATCGTTTCGATCATCCGAAGGTTCTCGATCTCTGCACGGGAAGCGGATGTATTGGAATTTCGATAGCCGCAGAATACCCTGGGGCCGAAGTCTGCCTATCGGACATATCGTTGGATGCTATCGAGATTGCAAGAACAAATAGCTTTGCGTTGTTGGACAGGGAGCTGGAGATTATCCATTCCGATGTGTTTTCCTCCTTGCAAGACCGGCGCTTCCATATGATAATGACCAATCCTCCCTACCTGACACAAGCCTGGTACGAAGAGACCGAGGCACAGGTAAAGGAGGAACCTTCCCTAGCCCTCCTCGGTGGAGACGAGGATGGTCTGCACATTATCCGCAAGATTGTGCAGCAGGCTCCCGACCATTTGGAGGACCGGGGAATCCTGATCATCGAATGTGATTATCGGCAGAACGGCCAGGTGGCCCGTCTGCTGGAGCAACGGGGTTTCGTGGATATCGCTAGTCGCAACGATCTTGCCCAAGTGCGGCGGATCGTCTGGGGGGCCTTCCATGTATGAGGAACTGACCAACAGGTTTGTGCAGAAAGCCTTCCGTTATACCAAGGCCGAACAGGAGCGCATCCGTGAGGCCGCCGAATTCGCATGCGAGGCACATGGCAGCCAGAAGCGCCAGAGCGGTGAACCCTATATCATCCATCCGTATGCCGTGGCCGAAATATTGATCTCGATCCGCATGGATGTCGATACGGTGATCGCAGGAATCCTCCACGACACCTTGGAAGACACTTCGACGACCTACGAGACGTTGGTCGAGAAGTTCGGAAAGACCGTAGCCGATCTTGTCGAAGGTGAAACCAAGATCAGCGCGCTGAAGGCCAAGAACAAGAGCCAACAGGAAGCGGAGACAATCCGCAAGATGTTCTTCGCCATGAGTGAGGATGTCCGTGTCATCATCATCAAACTTGCCGACAAGCTCCACAACATGCGTACGCTCAAGCACCTGTCGCCCATGCGGGCCAGGGAAATCGCGAACGAGTGCCTCGATATCTTCGCTCCTCTCGCCGACCGTCTCGGCATGTCCTGGCTGAAGGGAGAACTGGAGGACCAGTCGTTGAAGATCCTCAAACCCGAGACGTTCCAATACATCGAAGAGTACCTGCTCTCCAAGAAAAGCGAACGGACCGCATATCTGGGAAGGATCGAGAAGATCCTCTACCGGGCATGCGGGGAACAGGGAATGGCGAATGTCGAAGTCAACTCCCGCACCAAACATACCTACGGCGTCTACATGAAGATGAAGAAGCGCAAGAAGGAATTGGAGGAGATCGGGGATATCCTTGGCGTTCGGATCATTTGCGACACGGTCAACGAGTGCTATACCCTCCTGGGGCTCGTGCACAAGTTGTGGCCACCGATCGAAGGTCGGTTCAAGGATTATATCGCCATGCCCAAAGCAAACAACTACCAGAGCCTGCACACCACCGTCATGGCCTTGGACGGTCGTTTGCTCGAAGTGCAGATCCGCACCAGGGAAATGCATGCGACCGCAGAATACGGTGTGGCAGCCCACTGGGTCTACAAGTCGGAAACCGGCATAGGCGAGGGTACGTGGATGCAGCAGGACAGCGCGCAGTTCACCCGCATCCTCCACAAGTTGAAAAGTTGGAGCAACGAGATAGAGCAATCGGAGAGCTTCCTCGAGGATATCAAGGGAGAGTTGTTGAAGGACACCATCTACGTGTTCACCCCCCAAGGCCATATCGTCGAATTGCCGGCCAACGCCACCGCCCTCGATTTCGCCTACCATATCCATACCGAGGTGGGAAACCGGACGACCGGTGCGAAAGCGGACGGGTCGATCATTCCATTGAGCCAGCCGTTGAAGAATACCCAGGTAATCGAAATCCTCACCAGCCCGAATGCGCATCCGACCATCAACTGGCTCCGTCTGGCACAGACCACCAATGCCCGTAAGAAGATACGTTCCTGGCTCAACAAGAACGACGACAGCTTGATCATCGACAAGAACATCATCGCAAAGAAGAAGATGGAGCCGGCAAGTCAGGAGCCGGCGGAACCGGTTGTCCCGGTAACCGAAGGGGAGATTGTCCGTTCGGTCCTCGACCAAAGCCGCTTGACATTCAGGGTCGGCGAAGAGAAGAACATGATGATCTCGCTGGCGCAATGCTGCAATCCGCGTCGCGGGGACGATATCATCGGGTATGTCTCACGAGGACGGGGAATCATTGTACACCGCAAGAACTGCCACAACCTGAAGAATATGACCGAGATCGAGGAACGTAGTATCGAGGTCGAATGGGAGACAGCCACTCCCCGGCTCACCCGCCGCTTCCGTGTCGTGAGCAGGATCACGCTGGACCTGTTCGCCGAAATCGAAGGGGCTATCCGCAAGTATCGCGGACATCTGATCGAAGGCAGGTTGGACGATGGTGAACAGGATCGTCTCATTGGCAGTTTCACCATGGAAGTCGCCAACGAGGAGGATTTCAAGAAGGTGGTCAAGAGTATCAAGGCCATCCCTTCCATCGTCTCCATCAGCTCACTGTAGAATCCCTACCCTATACGACCTATCGGCCCTCTTCCAGCACCCGCAGGATCTCCGGCAGCAATTGCTTCTTACGTGATAGCACTCCCTTGAGCAAGTACTTCCCCGGGGATTCCGAGGGATAGATCAAAGCCTTCTCACGACGTGGATACGGAGTCGAAAGGAGAATACTCTCCTCCTTTATCACATCGGTGACCAGCAACATGGCCCAGTCGAGGCCATGGTCCCGTTTGGAAATCTCCAGTTGCTCCAGATATTTCTCCTTCACCTCGTCGACTTGGGACAACGTGGTGACTTCGACCTGTCCGATACCGAAGCGGACCGAATTCTCGGCGTAGGCCTTGAAGTCTCCCTCGACCACCTTCTTGGGGTCGGCCTTGGTCAACACCGAGGCGGCGCTGAACAGCTGCTCGCCGAACAGTTTCACATTCGGAATGGAGGCGATCTTGCACAGGGCATTCACTGCTGTGACATCCTGGTTGGTTGTGGTGGGGCTTTTCAGCATCACCGTGTCGCTGATTATGCCCGCCAACAGCATCCGTGCGGTAAGCGGGTCGACCGGAACACTCCAACGGAGAAACTGGTGGTAGACGATGGTACACGTACTGCCCACCGGTTCCGCTGCGATGAAAATGGGCCGTTGGGTCTTCTCCGCATCCAGGCGATGGTGGTCGATGATCTCCACGATATCGGCCTCGGCCAGGCCCTCGACACTCTGGTTGAGTTCATTGTGGTCTACCATGACGACCTTGCGCCGGGGTCGTTCCAGGAAGCACCGCCGGGTCACGAAGCCGACGAACCGCTGGTCGTCGAATACCGGCAATCCACGATATTCGGTTTCCATCAGGATCCGTTTCGCATCGTCGAACAAGTCGTCGACTTGGACACGTGGCGGTTCGGAAGCCAGCAGATGGCGAACTGGGAGGCTCATGCGCAATAGGCGGATGGTCTCCGCCGTATCCTCATACGACTTGTAGACGATTCCCCTATAGGCGGAGAAATCGGCATCGATCGGTTCACCAGGCTCCAAACCGGTCAAAATGATAGCCGGAAACTGACTTTTCACTGCATATTCTAGATGATGCTTTCTATTTCCTACCACCAATACAGGCAAATCCGGTAACAGTGCATTCAAGCGTTTGCAATAGACATCGAACTCCATGGCCCCGGTCATGATGTAGGCATCGAACCATTTCCGCTTGTTTTTCTTGATGAATTCTCCCCGTATGACCTTGCTGAAATTCTCTGGCTGGAAACGGTAGTGGGGACGTTCGCCTGCATTTTCCCTGAGGAAGAAGGCGGTGATCTCATCGAGACTCAACAGGCCGGTAAACTTCTCTCCGTCCAGCAGTGGAACGACCGACGAGTGGCGATCGCTGATCATGGTCACCAGGCTGTATACCGGATCGTCGGGATGGAGCGACCAGTATTCGGTCATGACGACATCGCCAACCTTGGCACGCACATCCCTGATGAATCGGGGTGGTTCGGCCCCGGCTTTCTGGAACTGGTCCTTGGTGGTGTCGTTCATATGCCCGATTCTGATGGGAACATAGGTATTGTCCGAATCGACAATATTCTTCAACCGTGCATAGCACCAAGCGGCACTTACCGAATCGAGGTCCGGATTCCTATGACCTGTCACATATATCTCTCGCATGCCAAGACGCCCCCTTCGGCAATCGTAGCCAAACTACTGTAAAGGTGCAACAGAAAAGTGAGTTATATGACAAAGAGTCGCAATAGTCAGAACTAGTATCCGAATACTTGACCATTCCTCCAATTCCCACAACAATAGGGCACTTGTCAAGGAGTGGAACGCAATGAAGAAAGTAGTGGTGGCAAACGATCACGGTGCAGTGGAACTATCGAAGAGTATTGTGGAGCATCTTATCGCCCGCGGGTATACAGTCAATCATCTGGGCGTCTATGCAGCAGATTCGGTGGATTATCCCGACATGGCGGCGCAAGCCTGCGGTGAATACCTTGCCGGTGGGTACGAATTCGGCGTCGTATGTTGTGGTACGGGAATCGGAATCTCGATTTCAGCCAACAAGATCGATGGAATCCGTTGTGCATTGCCACAGAACATGTTCGCAGCCAGCATGGCCAAAAGCCACAACAATGCCAATTTTATTGCATTCGGTGGACGAATCGAGTATCAGGAACCTGTATTGGAGATGCTCGACGCCTATATCGACAGTCCCTTCGAGGGTGGTCGTCATGCGACCCGGGTCAACAAGATCATGTCCCTCGAGGGTGGAACCTGCTGAGCACGACTCAGCGACGGTCGCGCTGGGTGGGAAAAATAAAGGGATGCGGCAACAGTTCGTCGAAACGGTACGTCTCCGAGTTTCCTTTCGTATCGTACAGGTGCACCACCGTATCGTCGGCTGCAAATTCGGCCAAGACTTGGAGGCACAGCGCACACGGAGGAGCCGGGGGGTTGTCGTCGGAAACCACGACCACCATGTCGATACGGAAATCACCCTCCTGTGCGACGGCTTCCATCAGGGCTCCCCGCTCCGCACAAATAGTAGCTCCATAGCTGCTGTTCTCCACATTGCAGCCATGGTAGATCGTTCCGCTGGAAGCGCTCACGACGGCAGCTCCGACCTGGAATTTCGAGTAGGGGGCGTATGCGTTGAGACGGACCTGTGAGGCTGTCTCACGTGCCTTGAAGCGCAACAGCAGGCGATTGAATTCCTCGATTGTGGAAAAGTCCTCGAAGTCGTCCAATCCATCGATAATGAAATCGGCACCTTCCGCACGCAATTGGACATCGGTGAAGCTGGTGGTGATTCCTCCACACAATGAGCCGGCGGCTTTTGCCGCACGCACACCATTGGTGGCATCCTCGAATACGATGCATTGGCTATTCTCGACACCAAGTTCGTCGGCGGCCTTCTGATAGATGTCGGGAAAGGGTTTCTTCCGTTCGATATCCTTGCCGTTAATGAGTACCTTGAACCAGGAAAGGTCCAATCCCATGACCGCTAGGTTGATCTCCATCTTACGCTTGTCGGCGCTGGTGGCCACAGCCATGCGCAATCCAGCCTTATGGGCATTGGTCAAGAACCGCACTACGCCGGGAAGTGCGCTTTCCTTACCGGTTATCAAGCGTTCGTATATGTCGTAGGTATCGAGCTTCGCTTGTTCGATTTCAAGGTCGACCCCATACTTCTCGGCGACTCCCCCGATATACCGGTTCTCACCGGCACCGACGAACGGAATGAAATCCTCGGGCTTCGTTGCCACTCCGATCGAATCGAAGTAATCGATCGCCGCTTGTGAGATGTATTCCTCGGAGTCGATGAGAACTCCATCCATATCGAACAATATCGCTGTGATCATGCCTATACCTCGCACATGCTTTGGTGATCTATCACTCACCACTAGAGTGGTTCGACTGCTTCGTGCAGTATACTGATCAATGGTTGGTAATCCCCTTCCAGTGCTGCGATGTCGGCCTCGAGCAAGCGGCTATCGGTGGTTTCCGACGGATTTATTCGCCACCCGGCGGCATGGCTCAGCTGTTGGAAGAACAACCGCAAGGTACGTGTGTTTCCATCCAAAAACGGATGCAGCGCGTGGACTTCGGCCATGAAGTAGGCAAGGTTGTCAACAAACTCATCCAAATCCTGGTTTCGCAAATAGAGTTCGTCACGCAACTTGGCGAAGATCTCCTCGGCCATGGTGTCTATATATTGGGGAAGGCAGAAGACCGTCCTGCGGGTAATGGGGATGTAGCGGATTTCTCCGGCAAAAGGATAGATGTCATCGAACAAGCGCCCATGAAGGGTCTTCAAATGGTCGAAATCGAATTTCCATTCCTGTGGTCCCGCGAGTATCTCCGCCATCCTGACCGACACGATCTCGGTTTCGATCGCATCCAATACACCCTGGTCCCGAATTCCAAAGAAGTTGATGTACACATCCGAATCTGGATAGCAGCCGTCGACAGATTCACTGTTGTCCGACTCGGACGCGAATCCATACGAATCGATTATTGCGGAAACGGCTTCGTCTCCCGACATTTCATCGTCGAGCACATCACGAGCCAATTCTTCCGCCTTGGCGGTCATGCGATACCCTTCGGTCTCCTGAATGAAACAGATAAAGTCCAGATGCCTTCGCAAGTGACTTTCTTTCATGCACCCTCCATTGTAATTTAAAAACTATATCCCACACCAAGCCTGACAATTCCAGTCAACTCGTACGGTTCGAACGTATTGCCAAACAGCAAACGGACCTCGTTTTGCATACCCACAGACCAGGTATCGTTGATTTTATACCGGGCGTTCACCTGAGCCAAGGGGCCGAAGAAAACTCCAAGGGCACTCCCGCCTCCCGTATGGATATCGCTTCCGGTGAACATGAACGAGAATCCCACCGATGCATCGACCGAGAATTTCCGGTTGATCGGATATTCGAACATTGCCAATCCATGGATATCGAATCCCGCGATAGCATCACCCGCTCCATTCTGGTAGCCTTGGTATCCGAGACCAGCACGTAAGCCCACGTTGATGGAGGAACTGATTTTTCTCATATTCGGGTAGACAAGATCGGCCGTGATCGAGGGCAAGAGGCGTGTGCGTAGGGCAACGAAATCTCCACTGGCATCGAATCCACCAAGATAGTTGTCGGCTTTTCCGCCTGCTCCGACCGAAACTTCCACACGCAAGCCGGTTTCCTTCGCTTCGAGCACAGGTACGGGTTGAACCAACGGTTCTTCCACGGCAGGTTCTTCCGCCATGATCTCCGGTTCGAACTCAGGGAACGTGGAATCGAACGCAATGGTATCCGTCGAATCGACAGGCTCGTCGGCAACTACAGGTGCAACAGGTTCCTCGGCAACCGCAACACGTTCAGCCATCGGTTCGACCGCAACTTCCACAGCCCCAAATTCGACGGGATCGTAGGTGAGCTGGCCGCTCTCGCTCCACGTTTCGCCATCGTAGGATTGTTGAAGATAGAGGGAATACGCGACTGTGTCGTCGACCGGTCCAACTGAGAAGCTGGTGACGGACGAATCCACCACGGTCCACCCATCGGCCTCCTGGGCATCCATTTGATACCTGAAGGCTACGACATCTTCGTCGGCTTTCTCCCATTCCCACATGATGGAGATTTCACCTGCGAACAACGGGCCCAGGGTGCACAACACCATGATCAAGGTGAGCACCAGACCCATCCGTGTCGTTTTCTTCATATGAAACCACCTCCAATCTCCAAAAGGAGACGTATCCCTAGCGTAGACATGGATACATGGTTAGGTCAAGTGGAAAGATCGCACCTTGTGGACTGTTGCCGGCAATGAAAGGTACCAACGGTCACCTTTCGTTGCCTACACGCACTCGTTAGAATGGGTTGTACCATCCAAAGCTTTCATGTCGCGCTTGTCAGCAATTCACCCATCCAATTCGCCGCATGGTCCAGTTCACCCTCCTTCAATGGTCCTTCCTTGTCGTTGACGATAAACCATGTCGGTTGACAAACAGCTGTACCCCCATGTTTGACCAAGGCCTTGTCGATCGGATTCGCGGCGTATCCGAACAACGCCACCATGAAATTGAGAAATTTGGAATTCACATCCGCCAGTGATACCCGAGTATCGAATGCGGCTGTCCGGATTCCGCTTGCCAACGCATCGGAAGCAAGCGATTTCAACAGGGACGTTGTCGCGGGAGTCGGACGGAAAGCCCGGGTTGGCGATCCCACCACCAGCAGGTCGACACCGGCAAGCATGGTGGGAGAAAATTGGGCGACCTGTACGGCCGAGGCTTCATGCGGTGCGGGAACCGCATCCCTGAGTGCGAAAGCGACCTTCTCGGTATTTCCAAAAATCGAATCATACACAATCAAAACCTTCATGATACCACCTCTTTGTACAGAAGATATCCCAGTACCAGGCCAATGTCAAATAGATACTTTTATCACATACAGTTATGGAAACAATTACAATTCTTATGCACGAGAGGCCTGTACCTTTGCAGGCAACGCAAGGTATCGACACCCGAGACCACCGTCGTGTATCCTCCACCTATGGAAACAAGAGCTTCTGTGCGAACAATCGGTACGTTATGTGTCTTCTGCGGTTCCTCGGACGGGAATGTTCCGGCATATCTTGAAGGGGCGGCTGCCCTTGCCCTTGCCATGTCCAGAAGGAATATCAACCTGGTTTACGGTGGTGGCGGTCGAGGACTTATGGGCAAGGTCGCAGCCACACTGAAAGAGGCCAATGGGACAGTAACGGGAATAATCCCTACTCGGCTCTATGACATGGTGAAGCATATCGAACATGTCGAGGACGAACTGATTGTGGTTTCGGATATGCATGCACGCAAGGCGACCATGTATGAACGATCCGATGCTTTTATAGCTCTTCCCGGGGGAATCGGAACTCTGGAAGAGGTGATGGAGGCGTTGACTTGGCTGCAATTGGGATATCATTGCAAACCGATCGGGCTGTTGAATACGGAAGGGTTCTACGACTCTCTGATCGACCTCCTTCGTCATATGGTCGACCAGGGGTTCCTACGCAAGATCCTGTTCGATGCCCTGGTGGTGAGTGCGGATCCCGACGATTTGTTGGAAAAACTGTGTTCGGTTGATTTGGACCTTCCCGTAAAAATCGAGCATCCGTAAAGAAAAACCAATTAAGTTTGGATATTTTTCGCTTGTGTATGAAATGGGGTTCTACTAGTTTTTCCTGCGATACGATATAATCCGGTTATGAAAACCAAGTATCGGGTCCGCGATTATGCACTCATTATCGGAGGCTCCATTGTCACTGCAGTTGGAATCGCCGGTTTCATAACGCCGGCCAAGCTCGCTGGTGGCGGTGTCAGCGGTATCGCAGTCATTCTGTACCATATGTTCAACTTCGAAGTCGGCATCAGCATATTCCTGCTCAGCCTTCCCCTCTTCATCGCCGGCTTGCGGATATTCGGTACCCGATATGGGTTCATTTCCCTACTGGGCACAATACTGCTCTCCCTGTTCACCACCCTCTTCGGTGTTCTGTTCGGTTTCGAGGGTTTCCTGGAATACACCGATTCTGTCGATACACTGTTGTCGGCCCTGTTTGGAGGATTCCTTGCCGGATTCGGCACTGGCCTGGTACTCAAGGGTGGAGCCAATACCGGTGGCACAGATATCGCCGCGCAAATTGTCAGCAAGTACACACCGTTGTCGGTCGGAACCTCGCTGTTCATTGTGGACGGCTTGGTGATTATGGCTGGTGGGTTCGCCTTCGGCCTTGAGAGCGCACTGTTCGCAACCATCACCTTGTATGTGACCAGCGTTTCCATCAACTTCGTATTGTTGAACATGGGAACGCGCTATGCCAAGACAGCACTGATCGTAAGCGACCACCACGATGCGATTGCAAAGCGGATTGTCGAGGAACTGGGCCACGGTGGCACACTGTTGAAGGGAACGGGAATATATTCCAAGAAAGACAAGTCCGTGCTGATGACGGTCATACCGAACCAGAAGATCTCACGCCTGAACACAATCGTCAAGGAATCCGACCCGGAAGCCTTTATGATCATTGAAGAGGCCTATGAGGTTGTGGGAGAAGGATTCTCCCCAATGGACAAACGGTAATATCCTACTAGCGAAAAACCGGGAGAATTCCCGGTTTTCCAACCACAATGCATGGTGTCTACAATCGGGTCAATTCTTCCACAATTTCTCGGGATACACCCGTTGGGCAATCTTCTTGGCAATCTCATCCTTGACAATTTGCCGGTCTTCCTGGTACGTCATGCCGAACCAACGTTCATTGGTGGTATAGAAGCGCATCTTGCCGACACCCTGGTTCACCATAAGACTGGCACCTTCAGGCAGATAGCACTCTTCCTTTTCGGTCGAGATCGCGTCAACCAGGAATCTGTCGAAATAGTCCTGGAAGAAGGGAATCGCAGCTGGTGAAAAGCCGAAATAGTTCATGGAGACCCATTCTTCACCGGTGAGCACCCGCTGTTCACCATCGATTGTACTGATGATCCGATCTCCTTCATGGTATATCTTCTTGTTTTCGCGCATCGAAACGAGGTACCCGTCCTTGACGGTACAGACGGCACGGGAAACGGAGCCGCTGCGACTGGTGGTATTCTTCAGGACATACCCCACCATGGCTTGCTCAATCGAATCGTTTTCGATCGATGCGAGATGTCCTCCCATTATCTGGTATGCTTCGCGTCCGTAATAATCGTCGCTATTGATGACACAAAAGGGAGCATTGATCGTTTGTTTGGCGCTCAGGACAGCGTGAACGGTACCCCAAGGTTTCTTGCGACCTGACGAGGCTTTCACCTGTTCGGGGGTAAGCAGGGTATCGAGTTCCTGGAAAACATAGGTAGCGTCGCAGTTCGCGGCTATACGATCGAATATCCGCTCCCTGAAGTCCTTCTCAATATCCTTGCGGATTATGAATACGATTTTACCGAAACCACTTTTCAGGGCATCGTATGTCGAATAGTCGAGCAATGCCTCATTGTGCATTCCAACACCGTCAATTTGCTTTATTCCGCCGTATCGGCTTCCCATTCCTGCAGCCATAACCAGTAGAATCGGCTTCATCGGGACCTCCTCGAATGTAGTGGATCCAGTATAGCATGATGCTGCAAAAACCACTACTGGGAGTCTTAATCGGCTGAAACTTCCACCGCTATCGAGGCTTCATATGTTCCAAAGGTGAAGCTTTGGAGGTTGAATCCGTCGCTTTGGGAAGGGAACGTGACGAATATTGTCCCCTTCTCTTCCGAACGGGATCCATCACGAAGGCCGATAGCCTTCTGGACTGCCCGAAAGGCATCGTTTGTGGATGAGGAATCGTGCACCTGACTGACTACGCTCAGTTTGAATGGTATGGGCTGTGTTTCGGAATTCCCGCCTGTTCCGGAAATGTTTCGGAAAGCGAACACACCCTCCCCAAGTTGGGTCACATAACCGGGGGAAAGTCTCATCTGATAGGCGACCTCGGGGCTGTTGGAGAAGAATTGATATGTCGCGATCTCATGGGTAGTACCGGCCATATCCTGGCTCAATACGAAGAATACCCGCGGCTTCACCTCGAGGGAGAACCTTTCCTGGAGTTCGATATGTCCTTGCAACGGGATAGTCTCGCTGAACAGATTCCGTTGGGCAGAGAGCGTTGGTACGATCAAGATTCCAATGACTATGCAAGCCAGTACCATTCGACGCATCCAACACCCTCCCGATGACTGATTTCCAATACATTCCAATGGTAATAAAAAGCAGAAGTGGTGTCAAGAGATAGATAGTAATTGGAAGTACCATATATATCAATTTTCTTATTTGTTTATTTTATATTTATTTACATATTTTTGCCCTAGTCCAACTTATGTCATAATCAGAATAAATTTCACTTTGCCATACGCTTTCCAGTCAAAAACCATTTCATTTTTATGACTTGCCATGTCTTGACAAGGGCCTCCGGTATCCATAGCATACAAAAGCTTGGATGCGTAGCTCAGCTGGATAGAGCGCTGCCCTCCGGAGGCAGAGGTCGTGGGTTCGAATCCCGCCGCATTCAATTTGCTTTTCAATTGACCTTTCGCACGTGCGTGGCTATGTTCTATGTCATGAGAACCGATGCCACGACAGTAGCCGAATATCTCCAGCAGATTCCCCAACAATGGAAAACTCTTGTCGATGCAACCCGTGAACGGTTGTTGGCCTCCATACCCTCCGGGTATGACGAATCCTTGCGATGGGGGATGATTTCTTACGAAGTCCCACTGGAGGTATCCGGCCCGACGTACAACCACCAGCCGCTCATGTTCGCGGCATTGGCAGCACAGAAGAACTATTGCTCGTTGTACCTGTCCGCCATCTATAGCGATCCTGCACGTAGGGGACAGCTCGAAAAAGCTTTCGATGAAATCGGGAAACGACCGAACCTTGGAAAATCCTGTGTCCGATTCACATCACTTCAGGACATTCCATTGGAAGCAATCGGGAACATGCTCTCGCAAATCCCTGTCGATGAATTCCTAACCATGTACCGGCGGGCGAAAACCCTGTAGGAACAGACTCTCACCACCACCAAAGTGCGAACAGGTTTGCGACCATGAAACCGGTATCCTCATATTGCTCCAGTCCCATATTGCTGTAGAACGGAATGAGCAACCCACCTTCCATACCGATCTCAAAACGTCGGTTCTTTCCAAACTTGACTGTTCCCGCTGCTCCAACATCGGCCCATAGGGTATTGTTGATATCCGAGCCGTCGTTGAAGTGGTTGGCGGTGACTCCGACAAATCCATAGGCACTCCATGGTCCCTTTGTTTTGATCATACGCCGGCCGTCAAGCCTGAACATGCCGAGTGCATAGAAATAATTCGCCTCGACCTGTACTCCCCACCCATGGGACTGCCACACGCCCTTTGCGGCCACCGGCATCCCGGGAGCAATCGCCGAGAGGCCAAGAGCCCACGTGTAATCCGGACTGCTACCGAAAGCGCCTGTCATCACAACCAGCAAGCATACCGTACAGAGGATTATCTTCTTCACGTTATTTGCCTCCCTCTCAATACATATAAGACAATTATAGTACATTTACGTGACAATGCAACCTCCGATACATACGCCAACTTTCCAAGTCCATCTTGCTTTAGTCGGTGAAAAGGAGCACACTGGAGTATCACGCCATCGTGCTATGCGATGACCCGGGTCAAGGAAAAATCCATTGTTCTCTGCAGAATCTTCTCCGTTGCAACCTAGGCTTTTTTCGAATAGACAACTCGGTTCCCTTATCCTCCCTTTGGTGATAGAAAGGATGTTGGATGTTTCGGTGGGATTCGCCGACACCATCATGATCTCCTCCGTAGGTGAGGCCGCCGTTTCAAGCATCGCGCTTGTCGATTCCATCAACAACCTCTTCCTGTTCCTTTTCTCGGCCCTTGCCGCGGGAGGTGCTGTTGTCGTCGCACAGTACATAGGCCAGCGGAACTCCCAAAAAGCGGGTGATGCCGCAAAGCAACTCATCTACTCGACCACATTCGTGGCCTTGCTGTTCATGACAACCTTCCTGCTGTTCAATAATGTTATCCTAGGGGCCCTGTATGGAGATTTGGACCGCGATGTCATGCGCCAAGCACAGACCTATTTCGCCTTGACAGCACTCTCCTACCCGTTCCTCGGCTTGTACAATTCTGGTGCGGCCCTCTTCAGGGCGATGGGCAACAGCCGTATATCCATGCAGGTATCGGTGGTCATGACGATCAGCAATATCCTGGGAAACGCAATCCTCATCTACATAGCAGGACTGGGTGTGTTGGGTGCGGGAATCGCGACCTTGGCAGCGAGAATCCTATCGGCAGCCATCATGCTGACCTTGTTGGTCAAGAAGGGGGATCGGATTCGGATCGACCGGTTGCTGCACATCAAACTCGACTGGTCCATGATCCGCCGTATCCTCCGCATCGGCATCCCCAACGGCTTGGAAAGCGGCATCTTCCATATCGGCAAGATACTGGTGCAGAGCCTCACCGCAACATTCGGAACAACCGCGCTGGCAGCCAACGCGATAGCGAACACCCTTGCATCCATGACAAACATCCCAGGAGGGGCGATCGGATTGGCAACCATCACGGTGGTCGGACAATGCATGGGAGCGGGCGAGAAGGAACAAGCGGCCTACTACGCCCGAAAACTGTTGAAGATTACGTATGTGACGTTGGCGGGCCTTGCCGCTGTACTATTCATAGCGACAGAATCCATGGTGGGCCTGTTCAATTTGAGTGCGGCATCGACGACATTGGCTATAGGGATTTTGAAAATCCTGTTTGTTGTGAATGCGGTCATCTGGCCGGTCTCGTTCACCCTCCCCCAGGTATTGAGAGCCTCGGGAGATGTGAAATACACCATGACCGTCTCAATCGCAAGCATGTGGGTGTTCAGGGTCGGCCTGAGTTATGTGCTGGGCAAATACTTTGGTCTCGGATTGCATGGTATTTGGTTTGCCATGTATTTCGACTGGTTGTTCCGCGCCACCTGCTTCGTCACACGGTTCGTAAAGGGTTCTTGGAAATCCAAGACCGTAATCTAGGAATCCAGTGATCTGAAAACGGTTTACACAAGGCGCTTCACGTACAGCATCTTGTCGTCACCCGGTGCATAATAATCGGCCAGGCGACCTTCCAAGAAAAATTCATTCCGTTCATAGAAGGCACGTGTCGGGGCATACAGGTCCGTGGAGGATGTTTCGGCATACAACCGTTTGCCTCCCGCAGCAAGCACCCGCTTCTCGGTCTCATCCAGTATCGCGCTGCCGTATCTTTTGCCCTGCCTGTCGGGATCGACAGCTATCCAATACAAATCATGGCCGTCCAAGGTTCCCGGAATCGGTCCGTAACACGAGTATCCGACCAGGGAGCCATCCAGTTCGGCGAATACGAACAGGTATCCGCAGGAAAGGCCCTTCTCCAACCGTTCTGCAACCAAAGAGATCCCGATCTCCTCCTCATCCGGAGAAAAGAAGGCGGTCCTTTTGAGCAGCGATTCGACTTTGGCTACATCGGCATAGTCGGGCTCGTCCCGAAACCACAATTCACCCACGGAGAGCCTCCTGTACGATAGCTTCGATCATCTGGTTGTAGGTATATCCGGCCTCGTTCGCCGCCGCGCAGAATCCGCTGTCATGGGAAATACAAGGGTTCGCATTCAACTCCAGGACAAACACGTTGCCCTGCCCGTCGAGCCGCAGGTCGACCCGGGCGTACCCGTTGCCACCGAACAGGCGCCACGTATCCTCGGCAACCACATGCAACCTCCCGGCCAAGGCCGCATCGTTGCCCTCGACCCCAAAGGAGCGGACCGTATGGGTGTAGGCAAACGAATCTTCGAGCCATTTTGCCTCATACCCTACAATTTTCGGCTTGTCTGGAGGATAATCGGAAAACACCATTTCGGCTATCGGCAACACTTCCGGCCTCCCATCGCTCGGGAGAATGGAAATATTGTATTCACGTCCATCAATGAAGCGCTCTACCAGGAGGCCCTCGGCATCGGCACGTTCCACCAAGCTTTCCAATTCATACAAGGTGTCGCAGACGAGGACCGAGGCATCGTCGATACCGACAGAAGCCTCCTCACCCCTCGGTTTGCAAAGCAACCGCTGACCCAGGAATGAACTCCACTGGTCGCGGTTGACTCGGGTAACCCACTGGGGAGTGGGAATACCTGCCAGGACCAACAGCCGTTTTGCCAGCAACTTGTCGCTGGTGAGGAACAACGATTCCGAATTCCCTCCGGTAACCGGTACGCCCAGCTGTTCGCAGAGGAGCGGTATGAGGTGGAGGAACCGTGAACCGTGGTAGGTTTCAACGAGGTTGAACACCACATCGAACCGATTGGTCCGCAAGTGACGCTCAAGTGCGAGCAAGTCCCCGTCGAATGGCTTTCTTGTGGTTTCGCACCCCAAGGCGTGCAACGCGGATTCCACCGCAACCAACTGGTCCAAGGTGTCCAGTTCATCGGGCGGGGCGTGGGCGGAGACCATATCATGCAAAAGCAACACGTTCCTAGCCATGTATCTTCTCCAACCGAAGACAAGCCGAGTCCATGATCCGCCCAATCAACTGGGTATACCCGATTCCAGCCATACCCGCGAGGATGGGGAGATCGGAATCAATGGGATGCAGGCCCGCGAGCGGATTGACCTCAAGGAAGTTCACAACCTGCCGGTCATCCATACGCAAATCGACCCTGCCGCCATCCCGGCAATCCAAGGCCCTCCAGGCACCGAGCGCGACTTCTGCACACTGGGCTGCTACCGGGCCATCCACTGTCCGATAGGCTGCACATTCCTTGTAATGTTGCTTGGAGGCATAGGAGTACACCCCCTGGTCACTCGACGTGTCGACAGAGATCTCCATGATTCCGACAACCGAGGCCTGTCCGGCAGTTCCGGTTATGCCTACAGTGAACTCTCGTCCGCTGAGATAGGTCTCCACCAATACCGGTTGGCCATGCGCGGCAAGCAAATGCCCCACACCCTTTTCCAGTTGTCTGTGGTTCCGCACGATCGAGTTTCCGTCGATACCCATTCCGGTACCACCGCCAACCGGTTTGATGAACAAGGGATACGGCAGGTCCAGACCGATCAAATCACCGGGATTGCGCACAACACGGTATGCAGCGGTCGGTACACCATGTTCATGCACCACCGACTTGGCCAACCCCTTGTGCAGGGTCACCGCGAGAGTGAGCGAATCGGAGAATACATAGGGTATCCGATAAGCGTCGAGCAGTGCGGGAATCTGTGCTTCACGGCACAGTCCATGCAATCCCTCGGCTATGTTGAAGACAAGGTCCCAACGCTTGCCATGTGCAAGGGCGAAGACCAGATCCTTCACATTGCCGATCCGTTCAGTCAGGTACCCCAAGGTACGCAGGGAGGCATCGATCGCATCGATTGTCTCGATGCTGTCCAACTCCGCCACTTCCTCGGGCCTATACCCTTCCGCCAAGTACCGCTCCTTGAGATCGAAGGTCAGACCTATGCGCATCTCAGAGTGTTCCATGGGTTGCAACCACATCGGGATACATGAATTCCTTCCCCTCGTAGTTGCGAAGGCAGAGTCCCTTTTCGTCATGGGAGACTTCATAATCGGGCAATATGGGGACTTTTCCACCACCTCCGGGAGTATCGACCACATAGTACGGAACGGCAAACCCGCTGGTATGCCCCCGCAAGCCGTCCATGATCTCCTTTCCCTTTGCGATCGTAGTCCTGAAATGCTCCGATCCGACTATCGGATCACATTGGAACAGGTAGTAGGGTTTGACACGTACGGTAAGCAACTTGTGGAACAGATCGGTCATTGTCGCTATCGAATCGTTGACGCCCTTGAGCAGTACGGTCTGGCTACCCAGGACAATACCGGCATCCGCCAACCGGTTGCAGGCCTGCCGTGATTCCTCGGTCATTTCATTCGGATGCGTTGCATGGATATTGATGAACAGGGGCCTGAAGGTCTTGAGAACCTTGACCAATGCCGGGGTGATGCGCTGGGGCATGACAAACGGCACCTTGGTTCCAATACGGACCATCTCGATATGTTTGATCTGCTTCAACCTGCCCAACAACTGGCCCAAACGCTCATCCGACAATGTCAACGGATCGCCACCTGAGATTACGACGTCCCGGATTTCCGTATGTTGCGCAAGGTACTCGAATGCCCGGTCCCACTGCACTTCCAACGTCTCGGTATGCCCTCCCACAAGGCGTGAACGGGTACAATACCGACAATAGACCGAACAGAAGCTGGTGGCAAGAAACAATGCCCTGTCGGGGTAGCGGTGCACGATGCCCGGAACCGGACTGGTGTGGTCCTCGCTGAGCGGATCGGCAGCTTCTCCAGCAGAGATATGGCTTTCGGCGATTTGGGGAATGACTGTCTTCCTGAGCGGGTCGTCAGGGTCCGAGAGATCTATGAGACTCAAATAATAGGGGGTTACAGAGAACGGAAACTGCCAATCCTTTCGTTCCAAAGCCTGGCGTTCATCCTCTGTGGGCGTTACGTATCGGTAGAGTTGCTCGAGCGTCGTGATCCTATGGAAAAGTTGCCAATGCCAATCGTTCCATTGGGTCGAATTCGTGTTCGGAAAATAGTGTTTTCTGAACAGGGAGGACCTGGGGTTTCCAGGCCGTTTGGGACTAGGCGAAGGAAAGGTAACTCCAACACCCGGTTGTTTAAGCGGAGGTTCGTCATCAAGTGACGAAATCCGTTGCGCAGAGACTTGCTCCACGGTTAGCTCCTTACGCTCTTGTCAAACGATTCTCGTTTCCAGCTTCGCTTTCCACGTTTTTCGTCCAAGCGCTCACGTCTATTCCGAGTATATCACCTGTGAAAAAAACAATCATCAGATACACCCCTCCATCCCACTGAGTTTTTTCAAAAATTTACGAAGCAATACCAAAATCCCGTGCGTATATCCTATATGAGAAAATACAATGAACCACCAGCGTTGGAAAGCGGAATCAAAGAGTTGCCTTTAGAGCAACGTCCCCGCGAAAAGCTGCAAATCAATGGCTCCACAGCATTGTCTGACAATGAATTGCTTTCGATCCTTCTTGGATCGGGGACCAGCAGGAAACCTGTTCCGATCCTTGCCAAGGATATCCTGGACTTATTGGATCGGACACGAGGCGATAGCGAAATATTGATCGAGGATCTGATCAAGATCGATGGGATGGGAATGGCCAAGGCTACCCTTGTGTGCGCCGCCTTGGAATTGGGTCGCCGACGGTTACCCGCAAAGCGGAAACAGGTGATTTTCCCATCCGACGTATATCCGCTCATTCGGCATTATGGAAACCGGCCACAGGAGTATTTCCTTTGTGTCTCGCTCAATGGAGCACACGAAATCATTGGAGTACAGGTCGTATCGATCGGACTGGTGAACCATACGCTTGTACATCCGCGGGAGGTCTTTGCGTAGGTTTTGATACAATGATTTAGAGGTACTATAGGCATAAAACCCCTCTAGAATGCGCTAGTTTGAGGTTTTCATGCCATCACGGCCTTAATTGGAGAAAGCTTTTTAGCGAGGAAAGACTCGTGGAATTGAGAGCTTGTGTATTTTGAAACCATGGGATACGCACACATAGAAAAAAACTATTAGTGTACCCCGATATTAAAATTTGAAAACGTTGAAGTTAGTTAGATTGTCGGATCTTCACCAACTTGATTGCTATAACCCTTTTAGTATCACCTAGATTACCGTGAGCGATTTGAGATTTTTCTGAATATTGCATATCTCGTTTTACAATCATTACTTGATGATTATTACTCTTTACTTATCCCTATCTGGATAATAAGCTGAGTTATGGTTAAACCTCTTGGAGGAATTTCATGATTTCAAATATTAGACTTAGTACAACGAATTCATTTGATGGTTATCAAATAACTCAATACTTAGACATCGTCTATGAAAGCATAGTTGTTGGTACAAACCTTTTCAGTGATTTCTTTGCTAGTGTCTCAGATATATTTGGAGGAAAATCGCGTAGTTACCAAAAACAACTATACCAGTTACGCAAGTACGCCTTAGAAGGCTTAATTGAAAAAGCAAGAGAGAAAGGTGCTAACGCAATCCTTGGAATCAAAATAGATTCTGATGAAATTTCTGGCTCTGGAAAATCCATGTTCATGATCAATGTTGCAGGTACTGCAGTAGTAATAAAAAAGATAGACGATACAAGATCTGAAGTGCAACATTTAATGGTTGATGGTGAAGATGTAAAAAAACACATAAAGATGCAAGAAATCGAAAAAAGATACACTAAACAGAACTTTCAATTGGAAGAAGATGAGATTGATATGCTTATACATGGTGAATTCCCAGACGCAGCCAAATTTTTCCTTAAGTCGCTATTCACAATCCAAGAAGGGTCTTCAACTTTTAACCGAGAAGACTATAACGAAAACCTTTCTTCTTTATTAATGTATCTAGGTCAATTCGAGCCAAAAGAGCAAGCATCCTTTCTTTATCCTTATATTCCGGACTATTTAAGACTTGAAGAAGCCATAATGACCATTCTGAATAGTTTAGGCCTTGTTGATTTTAGTAAAATCGCTGATTGGTTCTATTCAGATGCAGTCGACCTCCAACACTTTGCACTGAATGTATTAAAAATAATTAAAGCTGGGTATTCTACAGAAGATATAGTTGCTTGTCAGAATCTTATACATCTTCTGGAAAAGAAATATTCCATGGACACCCTAGAAGACGATGGAAAGAACTGGGAATGCGCCTGTGGGAAGATCAACTCAACTAAACATTCCAATTGTAGACGGTGTAACAAGAACAGATTGGGATTTTTCGATAACGAAGTTCAACCTTTAGAAGTAATCAATATTTTGAGAAATGAATTATCTATAGTTAAAGTGCTGTTGAATGATGACTAATCAAAAATTATTTGAAGGAGGCAGTCAAATGGGAAAATTACATAAGCCGGGAGAAGACAATCAGAAGCCTGGCAAATATATTGAAACCGGTCCACTTGGAGGAGATTTGCCAAAACCAAAAGTGGTAAAAATTGATCCAGGTGATAGACTCCCGCCCACTAGCAAACCTGGGAATAAATGGAAACATAAATAGGTTGAAGTTAGAGCATTGAATTAGCAATTTTCTTTCGGTAGAGGTTCTTCAGTCAAATATTGCCCCAGCGTTGCCCCATCGTCAGTGACCCAATAATCATTGCCGTTTAGACTAGCCCCTCCAACAAAACCTGCGGCTGCAGAAGGGCTAGTGAATCTAATTTCCTTCGATAGGACAAACGAATTGTCGATAATATCTTTGTATTTCTCACGTAATCTAATCACTTGCTTCGGGGCACTTCTGACCTAAGCCCTTTGTCTAGACAGTTGGTTTGAAATCATACGAAAATCAAGCCACCCGTTGTTCCATTTCCTTGATTGGAAATGCTCCATAATAGACTGCATCTGGAGTTTGATATGCCAACCCTTGATGCAACCTTTCTCCATTAAAGAAATCAATGAAGCCCTTCAAGCCCCTTCTCAACTCACCGAGAGTCCGGTAGTCGTGAAGGAAGATATGTTCATATTTTTGGGTTCGCCACGTTCTCTCCATGAATACGTTATCCAGACACCTGCCGACTCCATCCATGCTTATTTCAACTTTTAGATGCTCAAGGATTGCTAGGAACTCAATGCTAGTAAATTGGCTGCCTTGATCACTATTAAAAATGGCCGGTACACCATACTGATCAATTGCTTCATACAGACATTCCTTGCAGAACGCCACATCCATAGTATTACTTACCCGATGGGATAAAATCTTACGGCTAAACAGATCGATGATGGCCACCACGTAGACCATACCACTGGGAAGCCTCACGTAGGAGATATCTGTTGCCCAGACTTGGTTCACATGCCGTATCTTCTTTCCTCTCAATAGGTAGGGATACTTCTTATGTTGCTTTCCTTTCCCTTGTCGAGAGGTGTTCGGTTTAGGAGAAATACCACGAATCCCCAGTCGTCTCATAATCTTTCTTACCCGCTTCTCAGTTGCTCGTTCATACCCATCTTGCTGTAATTGTCGAGCCAGTTTCTGGTACCCAGTCGCAGGATGATCTGTCCACCAATTGAGAACAACCTGTACCAACGCAAGTTCATCATCACAGAACTTGATCTGATCCTTGTGACGAAGCCACCAATAGTAGCTACTTCTCGATACACCTAACAGGCGACATTGCTCGGCAATACCCATACTAAAGGTTTTACCATGCAGTTCGATCGAAAGCCCAGGAGTGATGATCTGCTCATCTCTTAGTCCTGGATTTTCAGTTTTTTTTTGAGTAGCACGTTCTCCAGTTGGCTCTTACCATACTCTTCAAGTAGCAACTGTTTCTCCCGTTCAAGTTCCTCTAGGTGCTGTTCAAGCTCCTTCTGGATCTTCGATTTCTCATTGAAGAACCGAGGCCCTTCCTGTTGGAGAGTCTTCTTCCAAGTACTTACCAAACTCACAGAGATGTTGTTTTCCGCAGCAATTGCCTGAATGGTCTTCTCGCCAGCGAGTGCTTCAGAAGCTACTTTTAACTTGAAATCGCCAGTAAATGTCCGTTTTTTCCTTCCCATAGGTCCACCATACGCATGTTACGCATCGTGGGCAACTCTATTCGTATCTTTTCGACTCCTCCTGTCCAAGATTCGGTCTTAGTATACTAGAATAATTTCATTGGGCTGGGCAAATTTGATTAAATAGATTATCAAATCATGAAAAACTACCTTGAGTTTTAGTAATTTTCATAGCACGACTGTTGTATGACGTTTGGGGATAGGTAACAAAGTAGAATAAATATCCCAAAATGGGAACTTCATATTGATTATATTAAAAAAGGGATTATAATGTATGCATGTGATATCAAGAAGGTGTCTAATTGAGTTTGGTACTAATCACCCAGATGTTAGAGGAGAACTAAATACATGGTTTCACATGATGGAAAGGGGGAAATATCCAAGCCCCATCGCCATCAAGGAGGTCTTTAGGTCAGCAGATATTATTCCTAGTGATAGAGTAGTATTCAACATTAAAGGTAATTCTTACAGGATCATTGTGAAAATAAGATATTCCACACAAACTATGTTTATCAGATTCATAGGAACCCATGCAGAGTACGCTAAAGTAAATGCGGAGAAAATATAATGAAACCAAAACTATTGAAGAATGATCACGATTATGAGATGGCCCTAAAATATATAGAGTCGCTGATGGAACAACCTGAATCGAAAGACACCAACGAAGAAATTGAATTATTTACCTCATTGATATCATTCTATGAAGAAGAATCTTTTCCTGTTGACCTCCCTGACCCCATTGATGCAGTTTTATTCGTTATGGATCAACAAGGACTGGGAAGAAGAGACCTCATCCCTATTATTGGTAGCCAGAGCAAGGTATCTGAAATTCTGAATAGGAAACGGCCACTTAGTCTTTCTATGATCAGAAAACTTCATGAAGAACTGAACATACCAGCTGAAATTCTTCTTCAGGATACACAGCAGAACCAAGTTCCAGAGAAACAATTCACCTATGAAAATTATCCCGTTCCTGAAATGTTTAAGTTAGGATATTTTTCCAGTTTTAATAAAATTTCTCAAGTTAGAGAGTACTTTGAAGAAGCTATGTCTAACTTATTCCGTCAATTTGGTGGTAGAATTCCCCAGACAATTTATTGTAAGCAATCATTAGAAAAGGCAAAACCAAATCTTAATGCATTGCTTGCTTGGCAGGCGCATATCCTTCAAAAAGCATCTTCAGACGAGGTAGATGATTTCTCTTTAGATTCTCTCGATAATTCATTCTTCGAGGAATTGCTCTCATTCAGTATGTACTCCAAAGGTCCGCTATTAGTAAAAGACTACCTTAAAACATATGGAATCCGTTTTGTTATAGAACAACATCTCTCTAAGACTTATGTAGATGGTGCAGCTTTCAAATCTCATGATGACAAACCTATGATTGTTCTTTCTTTGAGACATGATCGAGTTGATAACTTTTGGTTTACCCTTTTACATGAGTTAGGGCATGTCGTTAAACATCTTTATAACGAATCGGATAATAAAGCATTTTTTGATGACACTTCTCCTAGTCCAAATGAATGTGATTCCCAACTAGAACAAGAGGCAAATCATTTCGCTATGGAATATTTAATCCCACCAACAAAGATAACAGTTAGTGAATTAAGTGATGCATCCTTTTGGTCTCCCTCTAAAATATTAACAACATCAAAAGAGCTAAAACGTTCTCCCGCTATTCTTGCTGGCCGTATACGATATGAAACCGGTAACTATTCTCTATTCTCCGAGATGTTGGAGACAAGAGGTTTAAAATGCTTGTTTCAGTAAATTGTTTTCTTAGAATATAATTGGCAGTTCTTTTACAAATATGATCTATTGCTAAAATAACCGTCATGCTTCATTAACCAAGGATTGACTGGTAGATGTAGCTGAGGTGCTGCGTTTGAGCGAGAATGAGAAAGCAAATATGTATGACAAAATCATCAAAAAAACCTGCTCGCACCGGATTTAAATTCGTATGCGCCCAAAAGGCACCTGAACGCTACACTCAAAACTACCAAAGTTCTTGGAAACGAATGTAGAAGATTGGTTATTTTTCATCGAAAAGTAGAATCTCAGTTCGATAATCTGTGAAATACTAAAAGGTTAGAATTATCTGATAGTTTAATCATAATACAATTCGGTCTACCATCTGAAGCGCTATGCCTACGCTCTTTTTTCCTTACGTATTCAATTATAAGCATCGCTTTTATCTCATATGGTTTATATAAAACGCTATTACCCAGCTTTACTTCCACATGAAAAGGCCCATTAGTATGGGCAAAATATCGTTCTTAATCCGTATTGCACTCATTGAATTGAATACGTATCCTTGACATCCGGAGGCAACCTAGTTAGCATTCATTCACGAGAACAACTTGTGTGTTTTCCCAAACGTTGAAGCAACGACTGTTCCAAGATGCAGCCGTTGTTGAGTTTTATAAGGGTTCGACATTTACCACAACTTGGATAGATTGTGAATCGAAAGAAAATGTCTTTTTTAAAAGAGCCTGTTTTTTGGCTCATTAAGGTCTATCCCTATTCTCATTAACCCCAGAAATACTCACTGGACCGTTTTTCATCTTTACATACAACTAATGTAATCAAAATACATTCTCTCAGTCAGTCCCTCTCCCACAACTCCTATGGATTTCTTAAGTTGTTTCGTTTTTCTCATTGTTTGTCCTTTCCCAAGAGAGGACTTCCTAAAACTGGTTTCGCGCCAAGCTTTCCGGCTTGGTAGAAATTAGCCAGATTATTGTTTTTGTGGAGTTTGAAATCTTGTGCGCTGTAATACTCACTTGTGCCACTATCCTGTTTCTCACAAAACCAAACCATGTCATTGCGCATATAATCCTGTTCCATGAGGTATTGTGCATGGGTGGTGACGATGAGTTGGGAGTTGTTGGCATTCAGCAAGAACATTTGCAAGAAAAAGGAGACGAGATCTGGATGCAAGGAAGATTCCAATTCATCAATCGCGGCCACATGAGAAGACCCAATCAGCTGCTGTAGCACACCTCCTAACCCGAAGTAACGCATGGTTCCTGCAGATTCATCCTCTGAAGAAATCTGATAGGTTCCTTGGGTTGTAGCGTGTAAAAATAGTAATTCCTTTACTTCCAATTGGTTGTCATTTTTCAATTTTTCCAAGAGACTTTTCGGGGCGCCCTGCTCTGCAAACTTATCCAGTAGGGTTTCATCGATAGGAATGATCCCGTTCCGTATCTCAAGGTCAGCTATCTGAAAGTCGGCTTTTGCCAAGAATGTCACAAAAAACTGTTTCTGTTTGGCATCTGCTTCCAATCGATTTCTACTCCATTCCCTCAAGCGATGATTTGGGGTGATTAGGGGCATCAGGTTTTTCCTGAAATATGAAATGACGGTATCCAGTACCGGAGAATGGATATTACTCTTCTGATAGGCAAATAACGTGGTGGAGTTCTCAAGGGTATTTCCATTCAGAATCGTCCTTTCCTTTGCAGATAGAGTGCATTTGGAGCCAAAATTGAGTTTAGAAACAGATTTCTCTGTGTCATAATTGCGTGAAAAGAGTGTGGCTATCCTTTTCTCTGGAGTAAAACGGAGAACTTCCCATAGTATTCGCTGTGAATCCAAGCAAACTAAGTATTCATATTGAATACCTTCGATGTAGAAAATCAATGAGAATGTTCCCGGTTGCGCTTGGGCTATAGGATCCAATAAGAATGGAGTGAATCCGGTTTCCTCATCCTTGGTCTCCGGACCGGATAATACCAAGTTCCGTACAAAGTCCAGTGCGTGTAACATATTTGATTTCCCCGATGCGTTGTACCCATACAAAACACAGACCTTGAGGAGACTCACAGAGCTATTGATTCGGGTGAGAAGATACTCATCCGACCCATTATGTATTTTACTATTTGGAAGAAAACTTAGCGTCTGTTTTGTCTTGATAGAACGATAATTTTCTACAGAAAATTCTTTTATCATATTTTTATTTCCTTTTCACGTATTATTTCTACGTTTAGTTAAATTATATTTCATATTTTTAATATTCTCAAGGAAAATCTTTATAAGAATATTTTTGCGCGCGGTAAAATGAAATGCACGCCAAAAGGGCATTTAACCGAATGGAAAATCTTCTTATAGGAGATCTTCTGAATCATCAGATAGAACGAAAACCTACGGAACAATTGAAGATTTTGGCGACGGATCTAAGAGTGCAGGAAAAATCAGCTCTTGTAGAGTGCGACCTATCAGAACATTCTAGTCACTCACAAAAGCAAAAACCGTCATATTAGGAAACCACTGTAACGGATCGCGTTCGGTGGTTTCCTTCTCTGTATCTGTTTTACCTAGTAATAAATACTCAGAACATTATCACATTCCCGCCAGTACAATCCTTAGGTAAGTTCTGCTAAATCTCAGGCCATAGCCTGTACATTATTAACACCATTACTCATCGAAAAGTAGAGCAATAATGGAGAAGTAATTAAATCAGCCACAGTCGATCTGGAAATCCTAAAGGGTGATGCAAACAAACTGGGGGAAGTACTCAAAGGTATATTCGCCGATGGATCGTACAGAGCAGTGAATGCAAGACGCTACTTGTGAAATGTACTCTTTTACCTTCCCAGCTTTGAAACCGAATAGATTCTCCCGGGTGTTTTATTAAACTCCCACATGATCACTACCGCGGGAGATTATATGTGGTCGGAGATCGCAAGTAGGCGGTGTTTCTGCCGTTACCTTGGCTGAGGATGTATCCCTCTTCCTTGAGGCGCTTAAGCGCAGCCTCTACTGAGGAACTTCCGATACTTGGGCAGAGCTCAAGGATCTGTGCTTTGGTGAACACTCCCAAGGTGCTGTCCACAGCTTTGCGCACGATCTCATATGGGGTACTTTTATAATCCATCGAACCAAGCCTTTCCTCGAGGTCACGATAACAGTTCAAAACGATGCCGAGAAAATATTTGATGAAGGAAGTGTAGTCGTTCTTACCCTCATGCCATCCGCTGGAGACTTTCTCCAATACGTCGTAGTACGTATCTTTAGTTTTCTCAATCTTCTGTTCGATACTGATGTATTTGCCCACCATGAAGCCACTTTGGTACAGCAACAGCGTGGTAAGCAGTCGACTCAACCTCCCGTTGCCATCATTGAATGGATGAATACACAAAAAGTCGCAGATAAATAGGGGAATCAAGATCAGCGAATCCAACACTTGCTTGGCAAGAGCCTCCCGATAGCTAGTGCAGACCGCATCTACGGCTTCCGGTGTCTCAAATGGTTCAATCGGAGTGAATCGGGTGAAGGAACTACCGTCCGCATGGGTCTCGTTGATGTAATTCTGGGTGTTTTTAAACTTCTTCCCGAACGTCCTGTCGGTATACGAAAGCAGGTCCCGGTGCAACTGTAGGATGACATCACCTGTGAGTGGAATATATTCATAGCTTTCGCAGATTGTGTTTAGCACGTCACGATAACCCACAATCTCCTGTTCATCCCGATTCCGGGGTGTAGTCCGATTCTCCACCAGTTGTTTCATTCGAGCATTAGATGTCCCAATACCCTCGATCCTGTTCGAACTGTCAGTGCTCTGGATCTTTGCCACTTCGACCAGCCGTTCCAGCTCAATCGGCTTCTGCCTAAGGTATAACTCTTGCCTACCCTTATACTCACGTATCTGTGCGACGAACGAGAGTATCTCGGCATCCCATGAGCTTTCTCTCAATTTGCTGTAATCGAATTCGCGCATCTTTATCCCACCTGCTTTGTTTTTCTCCCACAGAATACTCTATTTTAGGAGATAATTAATCCCCGGGGGAAAAACCAGATGACAACCGTCTGCATTCCAATGGTTACATTATCTGGTAATTACGCTGTACACATCATCGCACAATATGGTGCTCATCGGTGATTTCTCCGGCGATATTCATCTCGAATAACGTACGAACCTTTTGGCGGTCATCATCATAACGACTCAGGAGATAGGTGAGTTTCATCACAGCGGCTTCCAGAGTCATATCCTTGCATCCCAGCACCCGCAACTGTTTTACGATACGGGCACTCTCATAGATATCGAGCGATACACGACCATGGGTACATTGAGTAGCTATTACGACTATCTTTCCTTGTTCAATCGCTAAGGTGATGAAACCAACCAACCCCGAATCCTTCCCTGTAGGCATATTTCCCGCCCCGTAAGCTACGATGATGAATGCTTCAATACGCTCATTGTGTAGCAGAAAATCCAAGTCGGTATTCTGCAGACCGGGAAACAGATGAATCACGAACACCGTCTCCCTCAGTTTGCTGAACGGTTGGAACTCTTGTGCTTCTAATGTGGGATTGCCCACCGGGTAGAGGTTGAAGTTGATATTCACCCCGGCTTCACCAAGAGTGGGAAAGTTTGGACTATCGAATGCCTCAAACTTCCAAGTCGAGACCTTGGTGGTCCGATTACCACGCAATAACTTGTTTCCAAAGAATAATGCGATCTCATTGAAGGAACTGGCAGCAATCTCGACTGAATTGATCAGATTGCTTTTCGCATCCGTTCGTATCTGCATGAAAGGACGTTGGGAACCTGTGAATACCACCGGTTTGCCAAGACCCGCCAACATGAAAGAGAGTGCAGAAGCCGAGTAGGCCATCGTATCGGTACCGTGGATTACCACAAATCCATCGAATGCATCACGATTGTCAGCAATGGTAGAAGCAAGCAGATTGATATGTCCCAACGTCAACTCGGCACTATCTTGGATATAGGGGACCACCACATCGATTTGTGCAAGCAGTTCTAATTCGGGTACGACCGATAGAAGATCGTCTTTGGAGATACGTTCATTGGGTTTCCATACCCCCTCCTTCTCCAACATTCCGAAGGTCCCGCCAGTATGCAGTATGAGTATACGTTTCAGAGTACTTCCCTCCCCTATGCTTAGCTCTTATTACTATATCACATTCTACTTCAACCACATCACCAACTTGATCAAAGTCCCTCCAACAAATGCACTGCAGATATCAGAGCAATCTGTTGATTCGGCTCTCATAGTACGTATATAATGCATTGGATTGAACACAAATGGCTTCAGAACATACATATAGAGGAGATTGTTGATGACATTGCAGAACGAAAACCACATCAAAAAGGATTATTCCAATGGTTTGGTCATCTTTCTCGAAAAGAAATCCCTTACCGATGAACTATTTTCTTCCAACATGCCAGCGAACCATCGGGGGGTTGTCGATGACGTAGTTTCTGCATTGCACGAATTGCAACATCACCACCATCTGGTGATTGCAGGAGAAGGAGAGATTTCGGATCATCCAACTGAATCTCATCTAAGTTCCCTCCTATTAGAATCTGAAGTCAAATTCTCTGAAACCGCAGATTACCTGACTGGAAAAGATACATTCTCCCAAAGTGAAGACTCAACACGTACCCATATTGAGGAATTCTCACGAAACTATGGTATCCCTGTCGAACGCAGACTTCTCGTTCAAGCTGGTACAAAATTATCGATCTTTTGTGACCTGAAGAATCTTGGAACAGAAACAGTTCTTCCAGAAGTGCTCACTATCTGCTTTCACACCTATAGTGATATGGCATCTTGGATACTGTCTCATCCTTCTCCCTACAAAAACCTCCTTCAAGGCCTCCAAGAAGGAGCGGGAATTTTGAGAGAAGGCGGCCTCGTCGTCCTACCGACGGAGACCGTCTATGGACTCGGTGCGGATGCGACAAATCCGGTAGCTGTTCAAAAGATCTTTGCAGCCAAAAAACGTCCATTCTACGACCCGTTGATCGTACATGTGTCCGATACGAAGCAGATGCTACCGTTAGTGACCGAATTTCCTGAGAAAGCAAAAGCGTTAACAGCACATTTTTGGCCTGGACCGTTGACTGTCGTGCTTCCCAAATCCTCATTGGTACCTTCGATAGTGACTGCCGATAGTCCTTCGGTAGCAATAAGAATGCCCAGTAATCCATTGGCCCGCGAACTGATTCGCCTCGCAGGTAAACCGATTGCCGCCCCAAGTGCAAACCTTTTCGGTTGTACAAGCCCGACAACCGCACAACATGTGGAGCAACAGTTGGGGGGAACATACGATGCGATTATCGACGGAGGGGCATGCATCGTGGGTATCGAATCTACCGTGATATCATTTCTTGGAAAGACACCTAGGATTCTTAGACCCGGGGGCATAGACCAGAAGGCTATAGAGGCATGTATCGGCAAAGTATTGTCGGATCAACACGACAGCGTTGAGGAATCAACGACCAGTCCCGGTATGCTCCCCAGCCACTACGCTACAGCCACCCCACTCCAAATAGTCGAAAATCCGAGCGATTATGCATCAAGAAGTGATGTGGGTGTACTTCTCTTTGGAAAAAGTACTGAAGACTTTCATGGACCGGTAGAATATCTGAGTCTCTCTTCAGATCCGAAAGAGGCCGCTAAACGATTGTATCAGGCAATGAGAAAGCTCGATCGCCTATCACTCTCACTGATCGTGGTTAAGCTACTACCGGAAACCGGAATTGGAATCGCAGTCAATAATAGACTTCGAAAAGCTGCAAATAACCATTAAGCCACATGATAAGGCCAACTGACTGTTAAGGGTTTCTCCTTGCTAGCCACCTATTGGTCCTTACTGTTTTTCTTCAGAAATAAACTCATAGGAGACGAGCAACTTTGTAGACGAAAAAACAAATCGGGTGCCGTATCGAAAACTACGATTTTACAAAGTACCGCACAATCGTGGACCCATAGATAACGAAGTTTGCTCCGAAAGGATCCAAAGGCCCACGTCAATGATGATTCTGAGATTGAATGAAAATACTTCATTAGTTCCATTTTAATAGCTAAATGAGCAGGTGTCCTGCCGCAAAGAACATCATTCAATCTCCAGCGGAAGTGATGACCCGAGGATGCCTACGTTGCTTGTATTCGCTCGGGAGAGGGGACCATATACTGGTCCCTCCCCACTCGTTCAATTTATAGATCAAGCACAACCGCTGGGCAATCGCATATATCGAGCATCTTTATTGGAAGCCCCATGTACAGCCAGATCCAGGCTACTATAAATTTTTCGCGTCGTATCGTTGATATCGTCTTCACTTACTACATCCACCACCGCATACCTGTCTCTTAGATATGATAGCACCGGTTCCGTTTGGGCATAGTACACTTGTAATCTCCTCAATACAGTTGATTCTGTGTCATCGACCCGTTGTACGAGATCGGTAGTGCAGTTGTTGCATCGACCCACACTGTAAGGTTTATGGTATGCCAGATGGTAGACAGAATTACATGATGGACAGATACGCCTACCCGTCACACGATCAATGATTTTCGCATCATCCAGAGTAATATTGACTACTGTATCGATAGCCCGCATTTCTGCTTTCAAGCTCTTTTCTAAATGCTCAACTTGGGAAATCGTTCTCGGAAATCCGTCAAGAATGAATCCTTGCTTGCAGTCGGCTTGACGAATCCGATCCATTATTAATCCTATGGTCATCTCATCCGGCACCAGCGATCCGTTATCCATATGGATTTTCACTAGCTTTCCCAGTTCGGTACGGTTAGCAACATTTTCACGAAATAAATCCCCGGTCGAGATATGTGGAATTTGCAATGCTTCCGAAAGAAATCTCGCCTGGCTTCCTTTTCCAACACCAGGCGCTCCAAACATGATAAGTATCATTCGATAGAATCTCCTTAATAATTTCTGCGAGTGAATATGATGGAAAACATGCTTATATCCTCATTTGAATTAGTTTTACATATTCTTCTAGCGCTCCATCGTTCAGACATGTCTCAATGATTCTGCGTCCTAGATGATCTAATTCAGGAGTCAGGAATTTCTCCAACTCCTTCTTGAAAAAGTTCGAAAGAATGATTGACCCCGCATCATAGCCCTGTTCTCCTACCTCAATCTGCCGGTTGACTTCCAGCAATTCTTTGGGAATATTGACTCCATCTACTTTCACGTTAGCAATGGAATATCCAAGGAGTGGATTTCGGGAAGTATTGAGTTGATGTGGTTGGAATTTGGCACTGCCCCGTCTCGCAAGATATTCCCGCGCGATCCATTGTGGCATGAATCCGACTTTGTATATTCCGATATACTGGTTGGGAACCAATATATAGCGGGTATTCGGATAATCCACAATCTGCTTGAGCAACAGGTTTGCCTGATCGACCATCCTCCCGGTAGCGAAAGGCCAATAGGAACCGACTCCCTCACTACTCATACCTTCCGTATCGGTGATGCTTGGATTGTCGTGTCCTCGAGGGGCCACCAACCTCCATAGCCAGGCCAAAGCCGGAGGGAGGATATGGAACAGGCCAATAATACCGTAGGTTGGATGTTCCATTGAGCAAGGAGGTGTCCGTACGCCAAAACTCCGGATGTCGATTTCGACAGGTTGATCGACAATCTTCGTCACCAGTCTTCGGGGCATGATAACCCGAGGATTTGGACAAGGTTTGCCAGGAGCATCCAAGGTGTGTTCCCAGATCAAACAGGTAGAACCAGGGGAGGTTTCGTAATTGAGGAAAATAAGCGGTTCTTGGGGATGTATAGTCAATTCCTCTAGGTATGGATCAGTACCATACTTTGTGATGTGGTTAGTTCGGAGGAACCAACCGTCCTCAGCATCCCCCACTACAAGCTTCCCACTCGAGTTTTGCATTGCAGGGTGGCACAAAGCCATATCGTCGGTCACTGGATTAAGTTCACAGGGCTCAATCAAGTCGAGGTACATCTTTTCATTCGTCAATGTGTTCTGACTGAGAAGAATTCTTCCATCCATTTCTCTGTGAATCTTCTCAATCATTTCACTCTTTCCACCGCCACTGGCTCCCTCATGCATAATAGTGATTACGTTGTCATAGGGTGTGACTACCATCACAGTCGATCCATGGGCGGTAACCCATCCCTCTTTTTCACCAATGTCCAGGAGTACGCCGTAGACACCTTTTTTCGCACTGGGTCCTGGATATAGATTATAAGCAAACATCTCATACACTGTTTCCAACCTATTGTGCACTACCATTTGCTTTCCATTGAAATGGGTATGTCGGAACGTTGGTGCAAGGTAGATGATTGCTGTTGGTGTAAAACCCTCAGGAATCTCACTAGCCGGTATGAATCCCTGGAGATCAGCTAGTCCACCAGCGAAGAACCCGGCATTAGCCGGAGCCACCAATAATGCAGGACCTCCCATCTCCTTGATTCCCGCGGTGAAAGGCATCAGAATCAGATCCGTTGTAGATAACCAATCGAAGGTTAGTTCTCTAAGTGTAGAGAAATCGGTTCCATACTTTTCAAAATAGCGAGTCTTGTCGGTATCGCCTTGATCAGCTATCAACATGCAGTTAGGATCACGACGTCTCATGTAGAGATCAGGGTAGTTGACGACAGCACCATTCTTGCATCTAGCGACAGTCGCCTCGACTATGCTTCCTTTACCGGGAACATCGTACGACACCTCAAAATAGTCGCAGCCTTTTCCACCCATCGCTGCTTCCAACATCTCTTGCCTGGTTTCGGGAATCATTACCTTGTTCCCTTTTGACAATACTACTTGCAATTCCTTTGGCAAAACCATTTTTTCTATCATATTGCTCATTAGTTTCCCCTTCCCGTGATTTTATAGTGATCAAGGTTCTCAATTATCTGACTCATGGTATCCATGATGAGATTTGTCTGATCCCTGCACATGGCGATATGAAGCAAAGCTTCCTTTTCGTTCTCAGACGCCCATGCTCCTAGCAGATAGGGTTCATACATCCTCATGGTGTAGTTGTAAAATCCAAACAAAAAATCGAAGAATCCGGACAGGAAATCTGTAGAATCTAGCGTGCTAAGATGTGATTCATAGTTCTTCTCGTGTATGTCGAGCATCAAATGGGGTATGCGCCAACAATCTACATACCCTTCTTCGGTGAAATGCTGATTGAGGAACGCAACCTGATTCCCATCTTTCTCTGCTATGTTGTTGCAGTACAACTCCATAAGCAGGTAGAATTCCTTCGACTGCAATAGATCCTTACTTGAATTGCAGTGCGATTCCTTCGAAAACGATACACCTGTACTGACTCTCTTACCCACCATCTATGGTGTCCTCCTTGCAGTTTGCCTGCATGCCTCTTTGGGCCAAAAAAAATCCAGCATCTATCGGCAACTACCGACAAACACTGGATTACTTCGGAACTGGTTTAAAACCCTTTCCTTTGTCTTCCAAGAGAACCTTTGGGTCCTCTGATAAAATTCTATATGTTCAAACTACTACTTGGAAAATGTATTCTCCAAATTTTCTGCCAACGTAATGACTATAACCTTCTCCCCTGTCCGCGTACTGACATCGGAATGCAAACTTACAATATTGACATCGACCACTTCTTTGATTTGCTTCTCAAAATATTCACAAGCACTTTCAAACAAACTGGTCCTGACCTGCTTCAACAACTCAACGCCCTGACTACTCTCTGCCAGTTTTCTTTCAACCTGACTTAGGAAGCCCTTTAGCCGAATAATTATCAAGTCTTGACAAATTGTCGTTTTAATTTGTTTGGGACCACGTCCCATGTAATTCATTTCAAAGGCACTTACCGCTTCGCTTATTCTCGCCTCAGATTGTCCCTTTGTCATTAAGTACAACTCCTCTTGACTACAGCACTCTAGATATTATCGCCAACTTTGTCAACATATCGCATTGCCTCATAATTAATCTAGCCGAAAATCATCTATGCCTCATAACTAAAAATCTAGCCCAAATTGATCTACTCTCCAAGACGCATTGCTTCATATACTTAAATCAGAATACACGATTGGGAGGGAACATACGCCGTAAAATTGCGACGTATGATTATTGTGGTATTCGGTCTCTTTCACCATCGTTCGAAGAAGTTTTTAATCCGATTTTAAAACCGCTACTAGCATTCCTCTGTGTACGATCCATGAAGGGGCAAAGCTCGCTCCGTTGAGAAATTCCAGATGCCCATATGCATTGATCCAAGGATGGGTGAAAATGCTTTCACTCCAAAACCGATCTACACGCTCTAGGTCGAATACCAAATCCATTTTTTCTTCGCGCAGGGCTTCACTCGTGTTGCTATCCAATGCCTGAAAGATGAGCACTGAGCTATCTTCCGTACTCAGTCTCTTTTTGTAGTAACCGATTGGCAATCGGTATCGATTTCTGATAGGTATCTTACCAGTGGTAGTGGATTTGACATCAACATCAATTACTAAATCTTCACTTGAATGAATCTTCCATCCCTCTAAATCATACACGATCTTTGGAACAAGCTTCTCTATAGCTTGTAATTGTTGGAAGGGGGTGAATGGAGTACCTTTAGGAATATCTCTTGCTGTTATCTCGATCACAGTTTCATAGGGGACCCGAAAGAAAAACCCTTTACCTGTCTCGTTATTCATAACACAGGGGACGTAGATTTGTCCCTCTTGTCGACAAAGGCCTGCAGTCACCTTTCCAATTGAGGTGTGCTTTTGAACGAGCTGCAGAGAGAGATCCAGTTTATCAGGGACCCCTTTTCCACTGTAATTATAGTGGTAAGAAATTTCTTCATCTTCGTAGTGCCATCGATTATCTTTTAGCAGGTATTCCCATGCTCCCATATGCTCTCGATTGAAGGCCAAGGCGAAGGCCTTTACCGTATCGAAGATCTTTCCATCCCATGATCTGAGAAAGAAAGAATTGCCTTCCTTTTGTACTACAGAATACCAATCCATTGGATGAGATCTTGGTCTTCCATCTCGCCACGTGACCATGACCGGATATCCTAACTGTTCACTCTCAGCTTTACATCGTTTAGCAAACTCTTCGGTCGAGGCCTCTTTTTCCGGTAGTTGTTTTGACCCAGAGGTAATCCGGTATAAACGATATCGACCAATCTCCCTCCTCGGAGGGAACCCATCAGCTAAGGCTATCGCTGATGTATCGATAACCTGCATCATCACTAGCTCGATAGCGATTGCATGCTCGTCATATTCTGTATAGGAGTCTACCTTCCACCAATATGCTTCTTCTAAAATTCTCATGAACTCTTTATTGTCTACCATATGCAATAAGCTGTAATGCCCTCCTCTGTTTCCAATACCTGCTCTACCCAGTCATACAAGAAACGAAGCACCTCTTTCAGCATTGCATAGTCGGCTCGATACGATTCATTGATCAGAGATAACCAAGTCGAATCCATCGTATGCTTTTGATAGTCGGGGCTGCATAGTGTCTCAAATAGGTGTTCCCAATCATCGTGTGCTAATAACACCTGCCAATCTTTCATAGCCTCTTCCCACGCTCCACGAGGATTGAAATAGGGTTCTTCAGGCATATCTCCCGTAATGGCAGCTCTGAATATCAGTCGATGGATCACGCTGATAACTTCACCTGCAAATTGTTCACAAAACAAACACTCGCGCTTTTCACTTCCATCACATGCTACAACCGATCGTTCTTTCCCAGCTACAAGCACCATATAGGCATAGGTCTGTGTGACAAGTGCCGGTTCCCGTTTCAGCCATGGAAACCTACTGAAGCGCCAAGACGGCCCTTGAATGAACAAGGTACAGTTTTGCAGATCAAAGTAACCAGTATGACCTGTTTCTACGAATCTAAAGGCCAAAGCAGAGAGTAGATGGGAATCCAAGTCCTGCAGTAGATGGTCAAACGGTATCTCATCCAATGGAAAGGCATACAGACTATAGTCATCCTGTAACAGTAGTACAGATTCCACCGTGAGCCCTACCTCTTGTTTGATAGAGAGCGGAACATGACTCTTATTTACCACAGTGATCTTGGCTGCAGCTATGTTACGCATACAGGCTTTTACCAACGGTGAGTCATCTGAGGTTGAAACCTCATTTGGTGGCAGCAATACAATAGGAATGCAGAACAACCAAGCTACCGAGGTAATTGTTGATAATTCATCAATTTCAAGTCAAGGCCTGAATTCCAGTGGATTCTATGGATACTCTTATGGAATCCATAACATCGATTCATCCTCGACAATTATTGACAGCAACATAATGGCGAAAGGAGGAGGGCCAACAAGCTCCTTTGGAGCAACGTTGGGGACAAGAGCTATCTATGAAAACAGTTCCAATAGCGTAATTACTGGAAATTCTATTCAATCCTTGGAAAGTGCATTTGCTGGCAGTGGTGTAGCATACTATGCTACTAACTCTCCTTCGGTTTTGATTAACAATCAGATTTCAACAACGAGTGGGGCTTCTCTTGCCTATGGACTGTATTTATCCTCTTCAAATATGGTAGTCGCAGGAAATGTCATTAATGTGGGTCGAATAACGAGTTTTGGCGGTCCTGTCTACGGAATTTACTCATCAAACAGTAATCCCTTAATACTCAATAATTCCATCGAAGGTGGCGACTCTGGAGCAGCTGATGAAACCTCTTACGGAATATATTTGGGTAGTGGATCCGCGGTGCTTTCGAATAATATATTATATTCGAAAGCAAGTAGAGGTCCGCGGTATGGAATTTATAGTAGCACTGGAACAGTTATGCCAAAACACATCAGTCATAATGCATTCTTTGACCTAACAACAGCCTGGTTCGCTCCACAAGGAACAACTGGTGTTTATTATGTTACTCAAGCATCAGAATTTACTACATCAAGAACTGGACTAGATGAATCAAAAATGATTGGAAACATTGGTGAACCTGTTGGAACAGAAGATCCATTATGGTCAAAAACCTCGATTTTTAACGGCTACTCATCTAATGACTATTCGTTAAATTCCGGTACAAGCGATTCACTTAAGTTCGGAGGAGTTAGTCTTACTTCCAGCTTAATACAAGCTTACATTGATGAATTGGGGGTTACATATTCTGTAACAAGTTTAGAGGTGGCCAACCTGATTTCATACGATTCAGCCCAAAATGAGAGAGATCCTGATAATTGGTCCATGGGGGCCTTACAATATTGATATCGTGCTATTAGTTGAAAACTATAAACGAGGGGGTCACCTAGTATGGTAGACGCCCTCGTTTACTAATTTGAAAGTGTAAATGGTAACATACTCATAACCTCGAATAGAGATAAGCACCAATCGCAGTAATAAATATTGTGAAAGTTTTCAATCCTTCATATAAAACTCCGCTTCATACCCCGCCGCATTCAGCATCAAGCCTTCAGCCCAAGATGGCACGATACTCATGATCCTACCGACTTCGTCGACCTCCATGTCCATCGGTGCTTCAATGACCACTTCGTCATGGATGTGCATCACGATGTGGCATCCGGCGGCTTCAAGTTGCTGCATGGCGTAGCATAGCAGATCGCGACTGATCGCCTGCACAACATTTTCTACCAATTTTCCACCAAATGTATCGATACGTTCCCACTTCTTCGTAGCCCCCACCCCCTCATAGGTGACACAGTCGCTACCGAATACGTTGGTACCGATGCGGGGTTTCACATATGCGAGCCTCCGGCCAGATGGCAAGGTGATGAACAGAAAGCCACTCTCATAGGAGAATCTTATACCGTGTGTATTGGTCGTGGACCTATCCTTGACTGCTTGGATCACCGTTTTGTCGACATCCCACCAGAGCTTGACGATGTTCGGATTGGACTGGCGCCATGCATCCACCAAGAGCTTGAGCTCACTCTCGGCAAGACCCATATCCAAGGCACCCATCGCCTTCAGTGCCCCTACCGATCCGTTATAACCAAGCGCCAATTCGGATACCTTACCTTTCTGCCTCAGATGGGCATTTTCACCGTGTTTCTCGACGGGAACTTTGAACATCTGAGAAGCAGACGCACAGTAGATATCCCCATCCTCGGCGAAGATATCCATACGCCAAGTCTCCCCAGCGAGCCAGGAGAGTACTCGTGCCTCGATCGCCGAGAAGTCGGACACGATGAAACGATGGCCTCTTCTCGGAATGAAGGCTGTTCGGACGAGCTGGGAAAGCGTATCTGGCACATCACCATAGAGCAGCTTCACCGCCTCGTAATCGCCACCCTTCACTAAGGTCCTGGCGACAGCAAGGTCCTCGATACTGTTTCTTTTCAGATTTTGGGCTTGAATTAGTCTTCCTGAATTGCCTGTCACCCACACCCGGCCGTCCCTTCTTACCAGGAAGTATCCCGATTGGGTTTGTGCACAGAAGACCTTTCCTTTGAAGTCGGATATTGTCGGCTTCTTGGAAATCTCATGGCAATTCCCCGGAGTCAACCACACGCTCACCGTAAAATTATCCATCCTAGATGACCGATGAGGGGGCTCTTTCCTCAGCTTGAGGCTCGCCACCCTGCCGGACATGTGGGCGAAAGCCTGGACCATGTCGGCATTCACCTTGTTGCAGGTGGAATACTGGATGCTGTTGGGAGCCGGACGATAACCGTCCCAATGGGGGAGCTCGTCAAAGAAAATATCTGCGCTTTCATCAAATAGCCATGTGCCGTAAGTCTTGGATCGAAATTGACGGAGCCACATTGGCACATCCCTGTTTGCGATTCGGAAGCGGTGGTATTTCCGGTCAGCCTGATCGTAGACGGAAAGGGTGTACACCAGAGCTGCCCTTCTGAGCAGGGTTTTGCAGCGTTCGATCTTCCTTTGCTTGGTGAAGTTGTAACAGACAGACCCATCCTCGGCGTAATGTCCATCGGCCTGCGTCATGACGAGCACCCGCAGCGCATCATTGTCCGGCCGCCCCTTCACCATCCGATACCCGGTGAACGGTATGCACGCCGGTCCTGTCGCCATCTGTTCCACCGTACCGACACTCCAAGCCCCCCATCTTTGTCTTTTGAAGTACATCTTGTGATCGGGTGTGCTAACTTGAGCTATGCGGTTACTGCGGTATTCATACATGGGACCTGCATAATCGAAACAAAGAGCTTTCGCATGGGAAAATACCACCCCCTCGTTCACTGGGCTCCAACTGGCAATCAGTCCACCCTTCCACTCATCCAAACGCTCCCATCCGTGTATGGTCGGTACCTCATGATCACCGGTGAGGCACCACCTTCCGGTACGATTCGCCCCATAAAATTGGAACATGCCCCGAGCACGATCGTCAGAACAAGCTACGTTCTCCATCGCCTGGTACTTCTTGATCGACGATTTGGCCAGTTGGAGCCTGAGCTCAAGCACTTCCTTGATCTCACGCGGAGCACCATCCAAAGCGGAGATCACATCCTTTTTACCCAGCGAGTCGACCTCGAGACCATTCTCAGCCAGCCAGGTCTTCACCTGCGCGACCGAGTTGGGATTTTCCAGGTCTGTGATCTCCTGCATCCGGGACACCAGCTCTTGCCGAGAAAGACCATCCATCTCGATCGCACTACGTACCAGCTGGCGATCGACCAGCACGCCGCGATCATTGATAAGCTGATCCAGGTGGTACTCATCCCAAATGGCATCGGGCACAGGAAACCTCCCTAGGCGTTGGTGGATGGCAAGCTCGACTTCAACATCACGTTTGTTGTAATCGACAAAGAGATTCCACTTCTCTGGAGCATCGGCAGGACGATTCCTTCTGCGTCCCCCATTGGTGATCGTAGGAGCACACGGGATGCAAAAGTACCGGATCAGATCTTTGCCCTCTGAGAGCTTTTGCTTCTCTAGACCCAGTACCACTCCCACTCCCATGAGCGACAGTGGTAGTCCAAGGTACGCCGACCAGATCATCGTGCAGCGCCAGGATGACGGATCCAGGTACGTGCCTGTGGGCAGTCCCAAATAGCGCGAGAGACAGATTCGCTCGAAGGCAGCGTTGAACGCCCACTTTTCCACACTGGTATCGGTGAGCGCTCCGAGTATCTCTTGAGGGATCTTTTCGCCCCGGGCGAGATCGACCACCTGTACCGGTCCGCCATCAACGCTGTAGCCAAACAAAAGGATCTCGAAGTCCTCAGCATCGCAATACCGAAAAACTCCACTCTTGGCGAGGTTCTCTGACGAATACGATTCAATATCCACATTCAAGTAATGCATTCTAGGCTCCTGGCATCAGTGATCGGCTGTAGTAGTGGGAGGATCGGGAAGGACGGCAGATGCACCCACCGCCCTCCCCGCTTTCTATCAGGCAAGGAAATCATCCTCGTCATCGGTGACGAAATCGCTCTCCGCGCTCGCCCTCCCACCCAAGGGCTCTCCGTCGCGCAGTACCTGCAGGTTGTTCAGCCCGCAGGCGATACCACGGTTGCCGTTTGAGTTGAACGCATAGAAGGAGATAGAAGCTCTTCCAAAGACACCCGAGTACACTTCCGTTCGATTGATCACCGGGTTGCAATTGGCATCCACGATCCCTGGTGCGGTGGCGCTGTTGGCGTTGACGAAGAACGCATTCGCATACGCCGCATCATCGGGGCGGTCGATATCCCCGTCGCGCAGGGGGTTCTTCAGTGATGCAAGTGGCGGGACGCTCTTGCCATTTCCCTTCAGCTTCGCCTCTCCCTCGGCATACGCAGCCTCAATGGCAGCTTTAACTTTCTGCACGGTGGCCTTATCGCTTTTTGGGATGATCAGCGATACCGAATACTTTGGTGTGCTGCCGTTGATGGACTTGGGTTCCCAGACCGCAAGGTACGACCATCTGGTGTCCTTGCCGGTGATGACTTTTGTGTTTGACATTTACTTTTCCTCCATGAAATCGTGTATTGTGATCGCCGGCCGTTTATCGCCCTCCGGCACAAGCGTCGGTTTGCCTTTGGGCTTCACTACATGCGAACCCAAGATCTCGTTGAAACGTGTCCTTCCCAGCAAATTGGTCATTGCCGTAATACCCAATACCTTGTGCTCATAGGGATCGAAGCCAGCCGATCTCACAGCCTCAGCTGCAGCGGCCTCATCGGTATAGCGCCGTATCGAACGACCTTCCACCAGCTTGAAGCCTTCAAGCGTTCCTCCTTTCTCCAGGAGCGAAAAAGCGTAGGCCTTTACATCACTTACCCAAGAAGCCAGCTCATCAGCTTGCGTGAGGATCTCAGCAATCTCGTGATCTCCCAGCAGTACAGGCTTGGCGAACTCATAGCGTGCAAGGTCCAAATTAGCCTCGGCGCGCTTGCGGCAGGTGGCCTTCACCTTGCAAAAGCGGCAGTGCGGTCCCGAGCAGAATTCCCCTTGGCCTGTGAACGCGAGCTCGGCACGGGGCTTGAGGAACGAGTCAGCCCATTCGAGGAGCTCTCCAACATCCATCGTGAAGGTACCCACATTCGCCAACCGTGGCTGAAACACCGTCATGCTGACCGTTTCCATCTCGTACAGCGAAGAGAACATCCCGATCGCCCCCAGCGCGTAGAGCATCATCTGGGTGTTGCGCTCGGCCGATACCGGCACCCCCTGGCCATACTTGAAATCGATCACGTGCAGGTGAGCATCAGAAATGATGATACAGTCAGCGGTTCCCGAGCACTCGGGTACATACGAGCTGATGTCCACCTTCTGCTCCAATAGGATGATCGGATCCCTTTTGGCATCCTCCTCCTGTTGGAACGCCTCCAGCACGAATGCGGTGTACTCATCCGCGCAGTCTTCCATCTGTTCGTTGTAGAAGCCCAAGGTGGGAGTCGGGTCCTGTGCTGGCAGCCCCAGAGCGAGTCTGACCTTGTATTCACAGAGCGTATGCGCTTCGGTCCCCTCCTCGGCAAAGAGGCTCGGTCCCTCTTCGATGTGTTCGCACAGTCGTGCCGATGGCGGGCACGATGTCCACCGAGCTGCCGACGATGGTGAGAGCAAGGCATGCCTAGCCATTGCCGAGCCTCCTGATATCCCTGAGGAACGATGGGTAGTACTCTTCCTTCAGGTCATCGAGGCACGTCGCTCCGTGGTGAGCGAACACCGCTGTGAAGGCATCTTCCAGCCCCTCGCGCTTCTTTTCGGTCATTGCCTGCTCGATATCGGCTATCGTCGCTCCCAGGCACAGTGCCGCATCCAGTAGGTCGCGATACCGCGCAGGATCGATCTCAGAAAGCTTGGAAGCCCCGTATTTCTCCAGCAGGGTCCTTATCTGCTCGGTATGTCCGTCGCGTGACTTATCAGCCAAGACCGCGCGCACCTCTACCAGTGTCAGCGCTTTGGGCTCCGGTTCGGATTGTGACTCAGCCTTAGCCGGCTCCGGTTGTTCCCACCTCGCTTGCAAGGCCTCGAGGGCATCAGTAGCGGTATTCAGGATAGTCATGGCCTCTGCGATGCAGGCTTTCGTCTCTTCGTGCATATGATTCCTCCTCCCTTGTGATCATCCGATCCTTGGCCGAAGCTGCCATGAGGCGCTTGGCCAGCCGTTTCGCCACTGCGCTGATGGTCATCAACACCTCGGCGATATCCTCGTCGGTCTCATGTTCAGACCGGCGTCTTGTCCTCCGTTCATCCATTCGCATCTCCTTCGAGAGGTTTTTCTCTTCTTCGCCCCTCACCACCTTCCGTATGCGGCGGGGATTTTGACCGACAGAAAGTGAAAGATTTTTCTCCTAAAAATTCTTTGAGAATTTGTCGGTCATATCGTGCGTGGCGTCCGGAAGGGTATGTGGGGAGACAAAACCCGCAGAACCAAGTGAAGGAGGATTCAGGTGAATCGATTGAACAACGAGGGGTATCCGGACCCGACCCCCTATGAGGCATTCAAGGCGATGGAGCAGGAGGAGCGAAGTACCAAGCGCGCCTTCCGCCCCATCGTCTATATCTGCTCGCCCTATGCGGGAGATGTCGAGGCGAACGTCGAGCGCGCACGGTTGTACAGCCGCTTCGCGGTGGACTCGGGCCATATCCCGCTGACGGTACATCTGCTGTATCCGCAGTTCATGTACGACGACGATCCCGCCGAGCGTGAGCTCGCACTTCGTTTCGGGAACATCCTCATGAGCAAATGCACCGAAGTATGGGTGTTCGCTGGCCACGGGGTATCGAACGGAATGGCAAGTGAGATTGCCTACGCCAAGCGTAAAGGATACTTGCTGCGCTACTTCGATGCCGAGTGCCGGGAGGTGGCGGGATGAATTCGATCAAGCAAGAGAGCCGGGGGTACGGTTTTCGGCCATATAAGAGGAGGAGCATATGAGAGCACATACGAAATCCCACAAAGGCTGCATAGGCAGCTGCCCTGGAGCACACATCAACGGATCACGCATGGCATTGCCATCGGAAGCCTTGATTCCCGTCAACTATGAGAAAACCATACCAACGGTCAATGCACGGGATCTGCACGCAGCATTGAAAGTAGTGACGCCTTACAAGGATTGGCTACCCCGCATGTGCCGGTACGGCTTCGTGGAGGGAAAGGACTTTAGCACAATTCTGCGCGAAAGTACCGGAGGTCGGCCGAGCATCGACCATGAGATCACCATAGCGATGGCCAAGGAATTGTGCATGTTGCAGCGCTCGGCGGCCGGTCGTAAGTTCCGCAGATACTTCATCGACATCGAAGAGGCGTGGAACTCGCCCGAGCTCATTATGGAACGCGCCTTGCAGATCGCCCACCAACGCAGCATCGAGGCCCAGCGGCGCATCATGGCCCTCAGCGAAGAGAACGAGAGCCTGGGGATCGCGCTGAACTCGGCACTGCAGTTCTACACGGTGGCCAAGTACAACAAGAGCTTCGGCATGGGATGGAACCTCACCCAATCGCAAACCATCGGCAAGCAATTGTCGGCTTACTGCCGCGCCCGCGCGATCGAGATCCGCTCGTGCGAGACGAACGACGAACGCTTCGGAACGGTGAACAGCTACCCGATCACCGCATGGACGGACTTCCTGAAGGAGATACAATGAACGACCAACTCATCAAGGTTGCGCTCTGCAACCGAAAGACCGACCGCAAGTACAAGAACCGCGAGATGTCCTGGAACGAACTCAAAGACCGAAACGCCAACCCCGTACGTACATCCGAGACCATCAAGGAGTACCCTAAGCTCTCGCGTGCCCAGCGCGACCAGCTGAAGGACCAGGGAGGTTTCGTCGGCGGTTGGTTGAAGGAAGGCCTGCGCAAGAATGGTCATGTGATCTGTAGAACGGTGGGGTCCCTCGATGCCGACCACATCGAAAGCACTGATGACTTTCCCGCCAAGGTGAAGCATGCTTTGGAAGGCATCTCGTATTTCCTCTACTCCACACATAGCCACACCGCAGAGAATCCCCGCTACCGCGTGGTGATCCGCTTCTCCCGTGAGGTGGGTGAGGACGAGTACCCCGCCGTCATGCGCATGGTCGCCAAACAGATCGGTATGGACTTCTTCGACGACTGCACCTACCAGGCAAACCGCATGATGTACTGGGCGAGCTGTCCATCGGACGCCGAGTTTGTATTCGAGGACCAGGACGGGGAGGCTCTGGATCCTGATCGGTTCCTAGGCATGTACCACGATTGGAAGGATGCCTCCCAATGGCCGGTCAGCTCACGCCAATCCGAGGTCATCCGAAACTCGATGACCAGCCAAAGCGACCCGCTAGCCAAGGAGGGCCTCGTGGGAGCGTTCTGTCGTGCATATCATCCGATCGACGAAGCCATCGAGGCATTCCTCTCCGATATATACGCACCATCCGCCCAGGATGGCAGGTATGACTACATCCCCGCCGACTCGAGCGCCGGAGTGGTGATCTACGACGGTAAGTTCGCCTACTCCCACCATGCGAGCGATCCCGCGTGCGACAAGACTCTCAACGCTTTCGACCTAGTGAGGATCCACCGCTTTGGTGATGATGATCCAACCAAGTCCTTTAATGCGATGGCCGACCTGGCTAGCAAGGACGAGCGCGTGAAACAGGTAATCACCCATGAGCGACGTGCTGAAGCGAATGTCGATTTCGCAACTGATGGTGACTGGGAAAAACAACTGCGCTACATGCCCAGAAGCAAACAGCTGGAAAACAGCGTATGGAACCTGAACCTGATCCTCAACAACGATCCAGATTTCGTAGGGTTCGCGTTCAACGACCTAGCGGGACGCATCCAAGTCACATCCAAGCTGCCCTGGGATCGTCCGGTGGGAAACAGTTTCTGGCGCGATGCGGATACGGCACAGCTGAAGTCCCTCATCGATATCCGCTATGGATGCTTCTCAAGTCGCAACCACGATGTATCGTTTACAAAGGTTGCCGATGATCGCCACTTCCACCCTATCCGCGACTACCTCAATGGCCTTCCACCATGGGATGGTGTCAAAAGGGTCGAGGAGCTGTTCATCCACTATCTGAAAGCAGATGACACCCCCTACGTCAGGGAGATCACACGCAAGACATTCGCAGCCTCTGTGGCGCGCGTCTACCACCCGGGGACCAAGTTTGACAACGTGCTGGTGCTCGATGGCGAGCAGGGTATCGGCAAAAGCACGATCGTCAAGGATCTGGTGGGAAGCGAATACTACACAGAAACCCTCACGCTTGCCGACATGGAATCCAAGGCAGGTGCCGAGAAGCTACAGGGAGTGTGGATCGCAGAGATCGGGGAACTGGCCGGGATGAAGAAGATGGATATCGAGAAAGTGAAGGCGTTCTTCTCCACATCCGATGACAAGTATCGCCCCAGCTACGGCAAGGTGGTCGAGAGCCATCCGCGCCAGTGCGTGATCATCGCGACGGTCAACGGGGAGCATGGCTACCTGCGCGACATAACCGGCAACCGGCGGTATTGGGTCATCAAGTCCAACCTGGCGCGCCATCAGATGTGTTGGCAGCTTTCCGAAGCATACCGAGCTCAGTTCTGGGCGGAAGCCAAGGCGATCTGGGAGAGCGGAGAGAAGTTGTACCTCGAGGGGGATTTTCTGGATGAAGCAGAGGAAGCCCAGGGCGAAGCCATGGAGGGGGATGAGCGCGAAGGTCTTGTACGAGTGTATCTCGACACACTGCTTCCTGAAAATTGGGGTGAGATGGACATGTATGAACGACGTGCATACTTCTCTGAAAGGAACAGCGGCATGACGGCAAAGGGGACTGTCAGTAGAAGTGCGGTGTGCAATATGGAGATCTGGTGCGAGTGCTTTGGTAACAACCCCGCCGCATTGAAAAAATCCGATTCATATGAGATCTCCGCGATCATGCACAAGATGGACAGCTGGAAAAAGGCACCGCGGACCATCTTCCCGATCTACGGTCGTCAGAGAGGTTACGTTCGGGACAAGAACATGCGTGTGAAGAACGGTGACGGAGCTGGTCCTTCCATCGTCCCCACAAGCAATCCATAACGCTGCAAGCAATAACACAGGCAGAGGGACACTTGGACAAGATAATACTATATGAGGGTTTTGATGATTATCGAGCAAGAGCGCGCGTTGCACAAGAGCGCGAACGCACATACACGCACGTATAGGAATCCAAGTCCATTTTGTCCCTCTTGTCCACACGGAGGAATCATTGCTGGAACAAGAGATCGAACTGCAGCTGGTGAGGGCTGTGAAAAATATGGGAGGCCGAGCGGTGAAATTCATGAGCCCAGGTTTTGATGGAATGCCCGATCGCCTGGTGCTGCTACCTGGTGGCAAATGCGGCTTTGTGGAAGTGAAGGCCCCTGGCAAGAAGCCGAGGGCACTCCAAGTGGTAAGGCATGAAATGCTCAAGGCATGGGGCTTCAAAGTATACGTGCTGGATGCGAAAGAGCAGATAGAGGAGATCATCAATGACATACACAGCGCATGAATACCAACAGTATGCGAGCGACTTCATAGAAACACACCCCGTGGCGGCGATTCTTCTTGCGTGTGGCTTAGGCAAAACAATCATCACCCTGACAGCGGTGCACAACCTGCTCTTCGATTCCTTCGAAGTGCGCAAGGTATTGGTCATCGCGCCGCTTCGGGTGGCAAGGGACACGTGGCCTAGCGAGATCGGCAAGTGGGATCACCTTCAGCTGCTGAGAACCTCGGTGGCGGTGGGAAGCACCGCCGAGCGGATTATAGCACTCGAGCGCAAGGCGGACCTGTACATCATCAACCGCGAGAACGTGCAGTGGCTGATCGAGGAGAGCGCGCTACCCTTCGACTTCGACATGGTGGTCGTCGACGAGCTCTCGTCATTCAAGAACCACCGCTCCAAGCGCTTCAGGGCTCTGATGAAACGCCGTCCCTTGGTAAAACGCATCGTGGGGCTTACCGGCACTCCTGCCAGCAACGGCCTGATCGACCTCTGGGCACAGTTCAAGCTGTTGGACAAGGGAGCACGTCTGGGCAGGTTCATCGGCTCCTACCGTGATGCGTACTTCTCCCCAGACAAACGCAATGGACAGATCGTGTTCAGCTATAAACCCGCCCCCGGAGCTGAGGAGAAGATCTACCGGGCGATCGATGACATCACCATCTCGATGAAAGCCCAGGACCATATCAGGATGCCGGAGCTGGTGAGCAACGAGTACCGCATCACCCTTTCCGATGATGAACGGAACGTCTATGAAAAGCTTCGGAAGGATCTGGTCCTGGATTCCTCCGGAGGACAAGTGACGGCCGCCAATGCCGCGAGCCTGTCGGGCAAGCTGCTGCAGCTGGCCAACGGCGCGGTGTACACCGACGAAGGCACTACGATCGCCCTCCATGATCGCAAGCTCGATGCGCTGGAAGACCTCATCGAGGCAGCCAACGGACAAAGTGTGCTGGTGGCCTATTGGTTCAAGCACGACCTTGAAAGGATTATCGGGAGATTGGAGAAGCTGGGGGTGTCGTTCTCAACCCTGGACTCGAGCAAGAGCATCCGGATATGGAACGACGGCAACCTCCCGGTCGGGCTGATCCACCCCGCATCGGCCGGGCATGGGCTGAACCTGCAGGGCGGCGGCAACTGCCTGATCTGGTTCGGCCTGACGTGGAGCCTTGAGCTCTACCAGCAGACGGTGGCGCGCCTGTGGCGCCAAGGGCAGCAGTCCGAGACGGTGGTGGTCCAGCACCTCATCACCGATCAGACCATCGACGAGCGCATCATGAGGGTCCTCTCGGGAAAAGCTGCAACCCAGGATGCTCTGATCGAGGCGGTGAAAGCAGAACTTGATGGAGGATTGCGATGACCGAGACAAGCATGAAGCATCTGGCGGCTGCGATCGTGGATCGAGCTGTTAGTGATTGGCACAAGGCGATGTCCCAACTGGAGGACAACCCCGATTATGAGTACGCATGGGCAGACAAGGACGAGATCGAACGGTTCTTCGAAAGCGAGTGGTTCGAGCTCCTGTGCGAGATCAGCCCCGACTTCACCAAGATTCACCTACAGGAGGCAAGAGCATGAAAGCAAAGGAATATTTGTCGCAGGCATGGTATCTGGACAAGCGCATCAAGACCAAGGAACGCCAGCTCGATTGGCTCAAAAGCCATGCCGTTTATGTATCTCCCAAACTCGCTGAGGTACCCAAGGCTCCGTCGATCAGGCGGTCTCCCGTCGAAGAAGCGGTGGTTCGGATCACCGAGTTGGAGAATGAGATCAACACCAGCATTGCTCAGTTGATGCGACTGAAGTCAGAGATCGCCGAAGCGATCCGGAGCGTGAACAGCATGGAGTGTGAGACACTGTTGGAGATGCGCTACCTAGCCTTCCTGAGTTGGGACCAGGTGGCAGCCCAGTTGAACTACAGTCAGGATTATATCTACCACCTGCATAGGAAGGCATTGGCGTTGGTGAAGATGCCGGGAGCTTAAGGTTTACAAGGGGTTATCTGGGATGAATTACTCGTCTCATTCGTTCGATCTGGACTCCTTATTTATGCAACCTTTCAATTAGATATTGATTGCTAAAATTCAGCGACCAAGGGAACAGAATCATAATTTTTAATTGAAAGCTAAGCACGTCCAAAGCGATTTACTTTTAATGATTCTTGAATCGCAGAGGCGATTTGGAACCTGATCGCCTTCCAGATAGAACACAGCCAGGACTACATCTATCATCTGCAACGGGAAGCGCTGGAGTTATTGAGTGTTCTCAGGATGTAATCAGTATTACTATGAAGCAAATAGCTGATGATAAATCGAGCTTAACTCCGATAAGCAAACCCTGTGTAAATCCCAATAAAGCAATCAACGGTAACCACCATCGATGTCGGCATCATAATGATACATCGATTGGCTAACTCGGGTTAATATCCACGAGTCAATCTCTCCTTTTAACATTTCTCGATAAATTATTAAGATTGCTGCAAGATCATCATGTTGACCAAGCCATCTTTGATTAGGATTGCTTAAAGATATTTTACTGCTTTCACCATCCGTGCCAATAAAATTTATAAATAAGCTTTTTGAGTCGAATAAGGGTACTAGGACATCTTCTAAATGATCCCAATTTTCTGAACCAAATCGTTCAATCAACGCCTGCTCAACATAAATATTTCCTTTTTGGGCTTCTGTCTTGCTAAAATCCGAATATGAGAATCTTGCTGAGTCAGTGGAAATGTCTATTTTTTTTATGTCAAGAGGCTTATTGTCAGTATACGATACAAGCATATCAACATTCAGAACATCAGTAAACAAATCATAGTATACTGAAAAAGAAATCGGGTAGGCTCTTATCATCCTTTCAACTTTTTCAAGCTCCGATGAGGTCGAAGTATTGAGATAGTCTATTGAATCGAACCCGAGTGTTGCTGCGATGCTTTTTTTTGCTGGATCGACATGCATTTGCCAACTTTTTTCCTTAAATATGGTTAAAAGGGTTTCCCGCAACGCCCTATCCTTTCCTTCTAAGTGCCTTAGACTTATTACAGCTAATTTAAAAGAATCGAAATCTTCTTTATCGATGTGTATTTCATGATCACGGCTAGTACCATCACTATAATGGATATCTACAGAAGGTTGAATGACTACATAATATTCAGAGTACCTTCGCTTCTCCTTTGGCTTATCTCTGTCACCATGAGCATAGCCTCCAATGTAATAAAACAAAGACGAACCTTCATCCAAGGGTGTGGGATTATTTTTATAGAGATAGCGATATGTTGCGTCATAATCATACTGCTCATCGTAAGAGTAATAATCAGCAGGAGCAAAATAAGACTCGTCAGTCTTTTTACAACCAATTACTATTGATAACGTTATTAGCACGACATACAGGATTAAAACGTTTCTTTTCATGGCAACCATTATAAACGGTTAATTAGAATTTAAAAGTCTAAAAGCAACTCCGAATAATTTATGTTCACAAAAATTTATCTATTGTACAATCGCATCAAAACCAAGGAACGCCAGCTCGATTGGCTCAGAAGTCATGCTGTCTACGTCTCCCCCAAACTCACCGAGATACCCAAGGCTCCGTCGATCAGGCGGTCTCCCGTCGAGGAGGCAGTGGTACGCATTACCGAACTGGAACATGAGATCAACACCAGCATCGCACAGTTGATGCGATTGAAGGCTGAGATCGCTGATGTAATCCGAAGTGTGAACAGCATGGAGTGCGAGACGCTGCTGGAAATGCGTTACCTCGCCTTCCTAAGTTGGGACCATGTGGCAGCTCAGTTGAACTATAGCCAAGATTACATCTACCACCTGCACCGTAAGGCGCTGGCGTTGGTGAGAGTTCCATCGGCTTAGCCGTATATGTTGTGGCTGTGTGGAGGTTAATAAAACGCAACCGCCGAATGGTGACTCCACTTATTATTTGCACCTTTATCTGCCGTATGGTAAATTCTTGAATAAATACTTTTTTACTGGGTGAGTGCTATGAAAAAGACGTTGTTGCTTGTTTTTGTCCTGCTCTCATTGGTGTTTGTGTCTTGTGTGACGAGCTTCGACAGAACGCTCCTTCAACATGCCTCGAGTTCGATAGATCCAAAGTTGCCAAACTTGGAGCTGAAGAATGAAGATTCCGATTATTCCGTAGGACGTTCAAATTCCAAATCGCTTTCAACCAATACCTATCTCTACACCATATTTGAGCGTGAGTGCGAGAACAATTTGATTGAATGGAATGGCGATGAAACTTGGGGGACCATTGATCTGGTACTGATAGATGCGTCTTTCGACCCTATCGATGAGTGGTCATTGTCCACCGGCGTTTACGTAGAGTTTGAGCTCAGGATATTCGACGTCAATGGCAAGAAAATCTGGGCTAATCAGTATTATAGGGATGGTGGAAACATCGTTGTTTGGTCATACGCACAGGTGGAATCCGAAGCACAAACAAAAATTGTAAAGACGTTCAAAGAATTGATCGAAGAAGCCAAGACAGATTTACGCAAAGAAACTCCTGAAATCATTGCAAAACTGGAGAGCGCCTTAGCAAAGCAACAGTAATACGTATTCGACACGGATATTCTTGTACCCTATCGTTGAATTATCAGAAAATAACAGTTGTGCTCAGTTCGCGTTCCACGCTACTGTACACTCAGACAAGTCCAATCGAGAGCTCGGGAATTCCTCCCGGGCTTTTTTGTTGCCCATAGGAGATCCTCTCATGCCCTACAAGCCCAAGCGACCGTGCAGCCATCCGGGATGCCCGAGGCTGACCGAAGGTCGGTACTGCGCCGAGCATGCGAAAGAGGCTGCGAGAACCTACGAACGCCATCAACGCGATCCGGAGACGCACAAACGCTACGGGCACACATGGCGCAAGGTGCGCAAGGCGTTCCTGGCCGAGCATCCCTTCTGCGTTCTGTGTCGGCGGCATGGGAAGCTCAAAGAAGCGACGGTTGCCCACCACATCAAGGCCGCCAGACATGGTGGTGCGGATGACGAGGAGAACCTCATGGCGCTCTGCAACAGCTGCCACAGTGCCCTGCATGCACGCCAGGGAGAGCGGTGGCGAAACCAATGATTAATTTGTACGCCATATATAGTGTTATTACCTAGGGGCTATTGAATCTCTACACCATATATGGTATACTGCGGGCAGGGGCAACGACGCGTAAAAATCGGTATTCAAACGGGGGATTGACCCCCGACTTTCATTGAGGGGGTTCGGCATGGCAAAGGACGGCACCAACCGCGGCGGTGCACGCGTCGGCGCGGGGAGAAAACCCAAGGCGCTCTCCGAGAAGATCGGTGAAGGTCGTTCTGCCACCATGGTGCAGCTACCCGAGGCTCCCGATCTCGCGGGGATGGACATGCCACCGGTCAAGTACTACCTGTCGGTCCTTCAGAAAAACGGTATCGACCTTGATGCCGCAGAAGTGTTCCGGGAGACCTGGGAGTGGCTCAAGGCCAGGCGCTGCGAGGAATTGGTCAGCAGCCAGGTCATCCATCAATATGCGATGGCGGTGGCGCGCTGGATCCAGTGCGAGATGGCCGTCAGCGAGTACGGCTTCCTTGCCAAGCACCCGACCACCGGGGCGGCGATAGCCTCTCCGTACGTGGCGATGAGCCGTGAATACATGAAGCAGTCCAACCAGATCTGGTACCAGATCTTCCAGATCGTGAAGGAGAACAATGCCACCTCGTACCAGGGGGCGAATCCGCAGGACGACCTGATGGAACGACTGCTCAGCGCGCCCCGGCACCGCTAGGAAATCAAACATCCGAAGGAATTCAAACATGAAACACTACCTCACTTCCGAGAGTGTCTGCTGCGGACATCCGGACAAGCTGTGCGACCATATCGCAGACTCGATCCTCGATGCGTGCCTTGCAACCGACGCTTACTCTCGCGTGGCCTGCGAGGTCATGGCCACCAAGGGCCGCATCATCGTCGCCGGAGAAATCACCAGCAGGGGCACGATCAACGTGCGAAAGACGGTGCGATCCGCACTTGCCCAGTGCGGCTACGACCCGAAGGACTATGCGATCAGCGTGTACCTCCACACCCAGAGTCCCGATATCGCCAGCGGCGTGGACAGGGCCCTCGAGGTCAGGGATACAGATGGCAGCCAGGAGGAACTGGGAGCCGGAGACCAAGGAACGGTGTACGGCTATGCCACCGACGAGACACCCACCGGTATCCCGTTGCCGCTCGAGCTGGCGCATCGCATCTGCATGGACCTGGACGAGTGTCGATTGAGGGGAACCATACTCGGTATCCATAGCGACGGCAAGGCGCAGGTCTCCATCGAGTACGAGGACGGCAAGCCCAAGCGGGTGGCCGCGATCATCGTCTCGGTGCAGCATGAGCCGGACAAGAATGTGGAATGGCTCAAGGGTGAGATCCTCAGGAAGGTACTCTACCCTGCCTTCGAGGATTTCCCGTTCGACTCCCATACCCGCATCCTCATCAATCCCTCCGGCCGGTTCGTCGAGGGGGGACCTGCCGCCGACACCGGCCTGACCGGGCGCAAGATCATGGTCGATACCTATGGAGGTCTCGCCCTGCACGGCGGAGGCGCCTTCAGCGGCAAGGATCCGACCAAGGTCGACCGCAGCGGTGCCTACATGGCACGCATGGTGGCCAAGCACATCGTTGCCGCCGAATTGGCCGAACGCTGTGAAGTGGCCATCTCGTATGCCATCGGAAAGGCCGAACCGGTCGCGGTGGATGTGCATACCTTCGCCACCGGAACGCATAGTGATGAAAAGCTCGCCGAGGCGGTTCGCCGGGTGTTCAGCCTCAAGCCAAGCGACATCATCGGGCAGCTGGGACTGCGCCGCCCCATATACAACCTCACCTCATGCTACGGCCATTTCGGCAGTGCGCTGTTCCCGTGGGAACAGGTGAGCGAGCAGCATGTAGAGGCACTCAGGGGCGAACTGGAACAGCACGACTGAAAGGAAACACACCATGAGAATCCAGAAGATGAGACTGTCGGACCTGAATCCGGCAGCATACAATCCGCGCAAAGCCCTCAAGCAAGGGGATCCCGAGTATGAGAAGTTGAAGCGATCGCTTGAGCAATTTGGCTATGTCGAACTCATCGTGGTCAACGCCGCCAACGGCAACACCGTCATATCCGGCCACCAACGGCTGAATGTGCTCAAGGACTTGGGGGTTGCCGAGGAGGACTGCATCCTGGTCGAGCTGGATGCCGACAAGGAGAAAGCCCTCAACATCGCCATGAACAAGATCAGCGGCGAATGGGACAAGGACAAGCTGGCCTTGCTCATCACCGAGCTCCAGGGGCTAGACTTCGATGTCTCGCTCACCGGCTTCGATCCGGCCGAGATCGACGACCTGTTCAAGGACGCGCTTGCCGACGGCATCCACGATGATGACTTCGATGTGGCAGGCGAGCTCGAAAAGCCTGCGATCACCAAAGCTGGGGACCTATGGAAACTGGGAAGGCACCGCCTGGTATGCGGAGACAGCACCAAGGCCGAGACATTTGAACTGCTCATGGCAGGAGCGAAAGCGAACCTGGTGGTCACCGACCCACCGTATAACGTCAACTACGAGGGCACAGCGGGCAAGATCAAGAACGACAACCTGGGCAACGACGCCTTCGCCCAGTTCCTGCTCGAGGCCTTCACCAACACTGCCTCCCACATGGCCGACGATGCTTCCATCTACGTGTTCCATGCCGACACCGAGGGGCTGAACTTCCGCAAGGCATTCAGCGAGGCGGGCTTCTGCCTGTCGGGAACGTGCATCTGGAAGAAGCAGTCGCTGGTGCTCGGACGTTCGCCCTACCAGTGGCAGCACGAGCCGGTGCTCTTCGGATGGAAGAAGAAGGGCAAGCACCTGTGGTACACCGGACGCAAGGAATCGACCATCTGGGAATTCGACAAGCCCAAGCGCAACGGCGAGCATCCCACGATGAAGCCGGTTGCCCTGATCGCCTATCCGATCATGAACTCGTCGATGAGCAACACGCTGGTGCTCGATCCGTTCGGCGGCAGCGGCAGCACGTTGGTCGCCTGCGAGCAGACCGAGCGAAGCTGTGCCACCATCGAGCTGGATGAGAAGTACTGCGATGTGATCGTAAAACGCTACATCGAGCTTGTCGGATCCACTGCGAATGTGACCGTCCAACGGGATGGATTGGACTACACCTACGAGGAAGTCGCCTCCGAGGAGGCAAGCGATGGATGAGCTTACCCTGCTCGCCACGATCTCGGTGTGCTTGTTCGGATCGGGCGGCATCGTGCTGTGGCTGCTGAACCGACTCGCAAAGAGAAGCGATGACCGCCTCGGCTATGCGAAGGACCTGAGGGAGATCAAGGCCACCATCACCAAGATCCAGATGGGCTTGGTCATGGCGCTTGAGAACGACAAGGTCATCTTCAAGTCGCTGAGGACCCATGAGATCAACGGGGAAAGCGAGGAGCAGGAAAAGAAGATGGACGATTACTTTCTGTCGCTGCTTGGCAGCAAGGGGGAGCACCCATGACCCTCGGTGCCATATTGCTCGCATTCGCCGCGTTCCTGGGGCTGGTGATGGAACTGTACAAGAAGAGCCTTCGTTGTGACAGGGCAAGCGAGAACGAGATCAAGCTGGTCGCCCTCGCCTGCTCGACAGCCCTCGCGTACGTGACCTACCGGGTCGCGCCGGCATCCACGCCGGCCGGGGATCTGAAGGCCACGCCCTACCTGGTGGTCCTGTACACCGTGGCGATCTACTTGCTGCAGCTTCCGACGTGCATGGCATTCTGGAAACCGCTGCTCAAACGGTTCATGGAGAAAAAAGCCGATGAATGACATCATGCAGCTGCTGATCCTCATCATCCTGGGGCTGCTAGGGATCACACGATTCCAGGCATCCAAGACCAAGGATCTGAAAAAGGATGTCAAAAGGGCCGAGGATGCAGCGATACGCAAAGAAACGGAACTGGAGAAGGTCCATGAAGTACACCAAAAGATCACCACCATCACACAAGAGGCGGTACCTGAAAAGATTGAACCTCCTGAAAGCGGTGACTCTGCTAGCCGTCTTGATCGTCTCAACCGGCTGCACGAGCACACCGACGGTCGAGGTCAGTGATCCATATCGCCAAACTCTGGTATCGATGGCACCTGAAGCCCCGACAATCCCGACCTTCCCTGCACTGAACTGGACATACGAGAACGGTTTGTACTGCATAGCAGAGGCGGATGCCGACAAGCTTTTGGACTACGGGGAGAACACTCTACTGCTGTTTGCCCACCACTATGACCAATACCTGCGCCAGATGCGCCTTATCCTGGATGCGTTGGCGAAACCCTGAATCATCGGACTTGCTATTCATGCAAAGCTGAGCGATCAATGCACACTACACGGAGGATATACATGGATGAAATGAACCGTAAGAGAGTCGAGGTCCTCAGGAAGCAATACCCACCCGGGTGTACCGTGGTGCTTGTCAGCATGGATGACGAGTTCGCACCGCCGGCGGGTACCAAGGGCAAAGTAATCCACGTGGATGACATCGGCAGCATCCACATTGCATGGGAAACCGGCTCGACCTTGGGGGTGGTACCGGGGGTCGACATGGTGAGACGCTTGGGCGAAGAAATACCTGCAAAATAGTGTATCTTATTCGCATATATACACTTGCTATCTATTCCTCTTTGAGTGATTACTACAGTACGAAAAGAAACACACACCAAAGAGAGGTAGAGAGCATGGACAAGGCGACACGGTTCGGAATCGAGATCGAGATAACGGGCATCACCCGCAAGGACGCGGCCCTTGCGGCACAGACGGTCCTCGGTGGGGAGCTCTGCTATGGCGGCTCCTACTACGACACCTACGAGCTTGCCACTTCCGACGGCAGGACCTGGAAGTTCACCTACGACGGCTCGATCAGGTGCGAGACCAAGCGGGGCAGGATGACCGAGAGCGCATCACGGCTGTACAGCGTCGAGCTGGTCAGCCCGATCCTCACCTACGAGGCCGACATCGAGAACCTGCAGGAGGTCGTCAGGGCGCTCAGAAAGGCCGGAGCGTTCACCAACAGCTCCTGCGGCATCCACGTCCATCTCGACGGAGCGTCCCACACACCGCGCTCGATCAGAAACTTCGTGAACATCATCCATGCCCGAAACGACCTGTTCTACAAGGCCCTTGGCATCGAAGCCCAGCGGGCACGGTATTGCAAGAAGATGGACGAGCACCTGGTGGCTACCATGAACCGCGCCAAGCCAGCCACCTTCGCCGAGATCGAGAGCATCTGGTACGCAGGATACCAAGGCAGCCGCGAAGCCCATTACCATCAGAGCAGGTATCATTTTTGCAACCTTCATGCGTTTTTCCACGGCCACCATACGGTGGAGCTGCGCGGCTTCAACAGCACGCTCCACGCCGGGGAGGTCAGGAGCTACATCGTGTTCGCCCTCGCGCTGAACACCCAAGCGCTCACGCAGAGTTCGGCAAGCACCAAAAAGCCCCAAGCCGAGAACGAGAAGTTCGCGATGCGCACCTACCTCAACCGCCTCGGCCTCATCGGTGATGAGTTCAAAGCCTGCCGCGAACATCTGTGCAAGCGGCTGTCGGGAAATGCCGCGTGGAGACGGCGCATCGCAGCCTGAAGGGGCGACTTCTTGAAACCTTGAGGGCGGCTCTACCGCCCTTGGGGTGGTAGAAACCGATCGAAGGAGTGATACAACCATGAAGAAAGTCTACCTGGCCTACGGAAGCAACCTGAACCTCGAGCAGATGGCCTACCGATGTCCCGATGCCACGGTGATCGGAACCACGATGCTGCCCGACTACCGGCTGGTGTTCCGGGGAGGCCGCCACAGCGGCGTGGCCACCATCGAGCAAGAGAGGGGATCTGCGGTTCCCGTGTTGCTGTGGGAGATCACCAAAAGGTGCGAGCAGGCACTGGACCGCTACGAGGGATATCCGCACCTGTACCGCAAGGAGCAGCTGACCGTGGACCTTGACGGTGATGAGTTGGTGGCGATGGCCTACGTCATGAACGATGGTCCCCCTCCGGCGATGCCGGGTGCGTATTACTACGCGACCATCCTGCATGGCTACCGCGACTGCGGCTTCGACGAGGCGATCCTCAAGGAGGCGGTGATGCGTACGACGGAGAGCGTTCAATAGCTGAACGTTCCTAATTTCCACGGAAAGCCCAACCGAAGACCCTCCGGGGTCTTCTTTCCATATAGACAGGAATGCCATGAAACCGATGAAGACCTACAAGCCCACGCCGTTCATGGCAAAGGACTCGACCTACGACAAGGACAAGGCCGACCGCGCGGTGCAGTTCATCCAGAGCCTCAGGCACACCAAGGGGGTGTGGGCGGGAAAGCCCTTCCTGCTGCTTCCGTGGCAGGAGCGGATCATCCGAGACCTCTTCGGCATCGTGAAGCCGGACGGATACCGGCAGTTCAACACCGCCTACATCGAGATCCCCAAGAAGAACGGCAAGAGCGAGCTCGCCGCCGCGGTGGCCCTGCTGCTCACCTGCGCCGACTTCGAGGAGCGAGCGGAGGTCTACGGATGCGCGGCCGACCGCCAGCAGGCCTCGATCGTGTTCGAGGTGGCCGCCGACATGGTGCGCATGTGCCCCTCGCTGAACCGGCGCGTGAAGATCCTCGCGGCGACCAAGCGCATCGTGTACCAGCCGACGAACAGCTTCTACCAGGTGCTGAGCGCCGAGGCCTACTCCAAGCACGGGTTCAACATCCACGGGGTGGTCTTCGACGAGCTGCACACCCAGCCGAACAGGAAGCTCTTCGACGTCATGACCAAGGGCTCCGGCGACGCACGCTCGCAGCCGCTGTTCTTCCTCATCACCACCGCGGGCACCGACCAGCACTCCATCTGCTACGAGCAGCACCAGAAGGCACGCGACCTCATCGAGGGTCGCAAACACGATGCGACCTTCTACCCGGTGATCTACGGCGCCGAGGAGAACGACGACTGGACCGATGCGAAGACCTGGAAGAAGGCCAATCCGTCGCTGGGACACACCATCGCCCTCGAGAAGGTGAAGGCAGCCTGCGACAGCGCGCGCCAGAACCCGGGTGAAGAGAACGTGTTCAGGCAGCTTCGGCTCAACCAGTGGGTCAAGCAGGCGGTGCGCTGGATGCCGATGGAGAAGTGGGACCAGTGCGACTTCCCGGTGGACGGGACGGCATTGGAAGGCAGGGTCTGCTACGGAGGGCTCGACCTCTCGAGCACCACCGACATCACCGCCTTCGTGCTGGTGTTCCCTCCCCGGGACGAACAGGAGAAGTTCATGATCCTCCCCTGGTTCTGGATACCCGAGGACAGCATCGCCTTGCGCGTGAGGCGCGACCATGTGCCCTACGACGTGTGGGAACGAACCGGTCATATCCAAACCACCGAGGGCAACGTGGTGCACTACGGCTTCATCGAGGCTTTCATCGACGAGCTGGGCAAGAGATACAACATCCGCGAGATCGCCTTCGACCGCTGGGGAGCCGTGCAGATGGTGCAGAACCTCGAGGGCATGGGCTTCACGGTGGTTCCCTTCGGCCAGGGGTTCAAGGACATGAGCCCGCCGACCAAGGAGCTGATGAAGCTGGTGTTGGGGAAAAGCATCGCGCATGCGGGACATCCGGTGCTTCGCTGGATGATGGACAACATTTTCATCCGCACCGATCCGGCTGGGAACATCAAGCCCGACAAGCAGAAGTCCACCGAGAAGATCGACGGAGCGGTGGCCGCGATCATGGCACTGGACCGGGCGATCAGGTGCGGCAACGAGGTTCGCGAATCAGTCTACGAGCAGAGGGGAATCCTCTTCATCTGACATCCAGGAGACATACACACATGGGACTCATCGGAAAACTGGTCGCGAGGACTCGCGACAAGCCGCAGAACAGGACCCTCGGGTCCTCATACAGCTTCTTATTCGGCGGTTCAACCAGCGGCAAGGCGGTCAACGAACGCTCCTCGATGCAGATGACGGCGGTCTATGCCTGCGTGCGCATCCTCGCCGAGGCGATCGCCGGCCTGCCGCTGCACCTGTACCGGCATGGCAACGATGCAAGCAAACACAAGGCGAAGGAGCACCCGCTGTACACCCTGCTGCACAGCGAGCCCAATGCGGAGATGACCAGCTTCGTGTTCCGCGAGACGCTCATGACCCACCTGCTGCTCTGGGGCAACGCCTATGCGCAGATCATCCGAAACGGCAAGGGCCAGGTTGCCGCGCTGTACCCGCTGATGCCCAACCGCATGCAGGTGGACCGCGACAAGAGCGGCAAGCTCTACTACCAATATACCACCAGCGCCGAGGATGCACCGACGATGAAAGGCACTTCGGTGGTACTGGACGCCTCCGAGGTGCTGCACATACCGGGCCTGGGCTTCGACGGTCTGGTGGGCTACTCGCCCATCGCGATGGCCAAGAACGCCATCGGCATGGCGATCGCCTGTGAGGAGTATGGGGCCAAGTTCTTCGCCAACGGGGCCGCTCCAAGCGGGGTGCTGGAGCACCCGGGAACGGTGAAGGATCCCTCGCGCCTCCGCGATACGTGGCAAGGCCAGTTCGGCGGCTCGTCCAACTCGCACAAGGTCGCGGTGCTCGAGGAGGGAATGAAATACACCCCCATCTCGATCTCACCCGAGCAGGCGCAGTTTTTGCAGACACGCAAGTTCCAGATCAACGAGATCGCGCGCATCTTCCGCGTGCCGCCGCACATGGTGGGGGACCTGGAAAAATCCTCGTTCAGCAACATCGAGCAACAGTCGCTGGAGTTCGTCAAGTACACCCTCGACCCCTGGGTGATCCGCTGGGAGCAGGCCCTCTCGCGTGCGCTGTTGGCATCTGAGGAGAAGCAGACGCACTTCTTCCGCTTCAACGTCGAGGGGCTGCTCCGCGGTGATTACCAGAGCCGCATGGGCGGGTATGCCACCGCGCGCCAGAACGGCTGGATGAGTGCCAACGATATCCGCTCCCTGGAGGACATGGACCTCATCGCCGACGGGGACGGGGGGAACCTCTACCTCATCAACGGAAACATGCTCCCCCTTTCGCGGGCCGGGGCATTCGCAGACAAGTCAACGGACACATCCCAGGAGGAGAGTAATGAAGAACAGGAAGTTCTGGCAATGGAAAAACCGGGGCGAAGACGAAGGCACAGCGAGAATCCTTGAGCTTTCGGGCACGATCGCCGAGGAGAGTTGGTTCGATGATGATGTCACCCCCGAGCAGTTCCGCGATGAGCTGTTTGCCGACAGCGGCGAGGTGACCATCTGGATCAACAGCCCCGGAGGGGATTGCATCGCGGCCAGCCGCATCCACGCGATGCTCATGGACTATCCGGGGGCAATCACGGTGAAGATCGACGGGATCGCCGCGAGCGCGGCCTCGGTGATCGCGATGGCGGGCACGAGGGTGCTCATGGCACCCACCGCGCTCATGATGATCCACAACCCCATGACCGGAGCCTACGGCAACCATGAGGACATGCAGAAGGCCATCGGCATGCTGGACGAGGTGAAGGAAAGCATCATCAACGCCTACGAGATCAAGACGAACCTCACCCGCGCGAAGATCAGCCACCTGATGGACAACGAGACATGGATGAACGCGAAGAAGGCCATCGAGCTGGGCTTCGCCGATGCGATCCTCGAGGATGCGAAGAAGGCCTCGAACGAGGCATCGTACGCGTTCTCGATGCGCACCTCGCAGCTCTCGCTTCTGAACAAGATCACCACAACGCATGCGCACACGACGGACCAGGCGCCACCTGAAGCAGGCACAGCCGCCCTCGACGAACTCGAGACACGGCTGAATCTCATCAAACCCCACTAGGAGAGAACACATGGGAAAGATCAACGACATGCGCGCCCAGCGCGCGAAGGCCTGGGAACAGGCGAAGGCATTCCTCGACTCGAGGCGCAACGACAAGGGCATCCTGGGCGCCGAGGATACCGCGACGTACGAGCGGATGGAGAAGGAGATCGTGGACCTGGGAGCCGAGATCGAACGGCAGGAGCGCATCGAGGCGTTCGAGCGGGAGCTGAACGCACACGTGGGCTATCCCATCACCAGCCGCCCCGAGAATGCCCCGAAAGCAGAAAAGAAGGCGGGACGGGCATCGCAGGAGTACCGCTCGGCATTCTGGAACCACATGAGGCGCCAGGGCAACGAGTTCGAGGTGAAGAACGCGCTGCAGGTGGGCACCGACACCGAGGGCGGCTACCTGGTGCCCGACGAGTTCGAACGCACCATCGTCGAGTCGCTGAAGGATGAGAACATCTTCCGATCGATCGCGCATCTCATCCAGACCGCAAGCGGCGACCGCAAGATCCCGATTTCCACCAGCAAGGGCGAGGCGGCATGGATCGACGAGGAGGGGACCTATCCGGAGAGCGACGACAGCTTCGGGCAGGTGACCATCAGCGCCTACAAGCTGGGCACGATCATCAAGGTGAGCGAGGAGCTGATCAACGACAGCGTGTTCGACATCGAGTCCTACATCGCCACCGAGTTCGCCCGCCGCATCGGGGCCAAGGAGGAGGCCGCGTTCTTCAGCGGCGACGGATCGGGCAAGCCGCTGGGCATCCTCGCGGCCGCCGGGGGTGCGCAGGTGGGCGTCACCGCGGCCTCGGCCACCGCACTGACGTGCGACGAGGTCATCGACCTGTACCATGCGCTGCGCTCTCCGTACCGCAAGGACGCGGTGTGGCTGACCAACGACGCCACCATCAAGGCGATCCGCAAGCTCAAGGACGGCAACGGGCAGTACATCTGGCAACCCTCGCTGGTGGCCAAGGAGCCCGACACCATCCTCGGCCGCCCGGTGAGGACCTCGGCGTACATGCCCGAGATCGCAAGCGGTGCGAAGACGGTGGCCTTCGGGGACTTCTCGTACTACTGGATCGCCGACCGCCAGGGACGCACCTTCAAGCGTTTGGGAGAACTGTTCGCCCCGACCGGCCAGGTGGGATTCCTCGGGTCCCAGCGCGTGGACGGGCGACTGATCCTCGGCGAGGCCGTCAAGGTCCTCGTGCAGAAAGCCTAAGGGAGGCACCTGATGGGATACAACACGAAGAACTACCGCGAACAAGGCGGTGAAAAGACGGTCATCGGCGGCGAGGTCATCCTCGCTGCCGACTGCATCATCACCGACGAGCGCCCGTGCCCGATACCGTACATTCCGGCATCGACAGCCTCCACCGCGGCGAATGTGGTCAAGGACTTGAACGTCCTGATCAACAACCTTAAGACTGCGGGCCTGGTCGAGCCGACGGTCCCGACACTGACGGTGTCTCTTGTGGAAACTGAAGTGGCCGCCCTCATGGGGGAAATGGTCGTCCTAGGGATACAAGCAGACGCTTCTGACGGCAGAGAGCTGGCCTACCAATGGTATGCGAACACAGGTGCGACCAACACCGGGGGAACACTCATCAGCGGTGCGACGGCCAGTACCTATGAGGCGTCCACGTCGAGCGCGGGAACTTCGTACTACTACTGCGTCGTCAGTGAGGCAACCGCAGGAGCCACCAAGGCGTTCAGTGATGTCCCAAGCGAGGCGATCACGGTAACCGTAAACGAAGCATAAGAAATTTTGGGGGCATCCCGGTGAGAGCTGGGGTGTCCATCATTTCGATGAAGGAGGAAGCGCATGATTGCCAGTATCGCCATGTTCGACACCTACAGCGGCAACTACGAGGACGCAAGCGAGGCCGTGCTGCTCAAGGGCGCCTTCCTCTGTACTGCCGAGGATATCGTGGCCTCGTACTTGGGCTTCGATCCGAAGCAGCAGGAGTATACCGATGTGGTCGCTTCGGGCTCGGGCTCGCGGCGTCTGTACCTACGTGCGCGCAACATCACCAGTGTCGAAGCGCTCACTGTGGGGATGGTCAAAGTGGATACCACGCTGGTGGCACCGTGCGACGACCATATCCGTTTTGTGGATCACACCACCAAGTTCCCCATCGGGGAAGACAACATCCACCTCAGCTACACCGCTGGATGGGAAATCGGGCAGATGCCTTCGGTGATCGTCGTCTCGATCCTACGTATCGCCACGCTCATGCTCAGCGAGACCGGGGGCAACATCGGCCTGACAGGCAAGAGCTTTGCCGACAACAGCCGCACGTTCGTCAATTACAGCAACTACCGCAAGTACCTCCAACCGCTGGACAGCTTGCGCATCCTGGGGTTCTGACATGGCCGGCAGACGAAAACGATACAGCACCGAAAGCGTATCGGTCGAGACTGACCTGGCTGAAGCACTCTCCTACCTCGAGGGTCTTGGAACAAACCGGCACAAGGCGATGCGACGTATCCTGGGTGGCATCGGCACGGCCGCAAGAGCCCAGGTACGCAAGACCTACAAGTCCCACGGCCTGGCCAAAGGTACGGGGGCGCTGTACAAGAGCATCAGCCGCCGTGTGATCCGTAGCGGCAAAGCGGTCATCGTCGAAGCCAAGGCATCATCGGAAAAAGATAAGGTCTTCTATGGCTACGCACTGGCCAAGGGAGCTCGGATCACTGCCAAGGACGGAGGATACCTCACATTCCAGAAGGACGGAAAATGGGTGCGCGTGCACTCGGTGAAGCTTCCCGAGCGCGATTTCGTGGCCGCTCCGGTGAAGAAATACCTGAGCTCCACGGCCTTCAAGACGAAGCTCGATCAGCTGGTGCAGCGGGAAGTGGCGCGCATTGAAAAGGAGAGTAAACGATGATAACCGAGATGCAGGTGCTCGAAAGGCTCAAGGCGGTGATTGCCACCGATTTGGTCGGATTGCAGGAGAGCGAAGAGGGAATTTCCATCGAGCACTTCGACGATAAGAACATAGAGATCGACTTTCCTGATGTGGACAGCATGAGGCGCCCTGCGATGCTTTACATCCAGCCCGATTATGAGAACCTCGAACCGCTGGGCATGCATAGCGACCTGGCCACCATGCGCGCCACCATCTTTCTCCTCTGCAAGAGTGCGCCCAACGCGATTCTGGTCAAGCGTGTATTCGCACTGTATGGAGCCCTGTACCTGCTCCTACGAGGGGACCCCACGCTGGGAGGATTCATCGAGGACGCGCGTATCACCGACATGGACTACTACCCTGCCGTCACCGCTTCGGCGACCATCACGGCCATCGAGGCAAGCATCGATTTGCAGTGGTCCAAGGAATTCTGAACACAAGAGAGGTAACGCACATGGCATTCTACACGGGAACGGGATCGCGGCTGCAGGCAGGCAAGGAAAGCTCCTTCGCCCAGGCTGCCAGTCCCACGACTCTGGTCGACCTGACCAGCGAAAGCATCAAGGTGGCCGTCGAGAAAGGCGACGAGGGCTCGCTGCTGGGAAGCAAGACCGCAACGAACCGGGACCTGCTGGCGGTGACGGTGGAGGGCTCAGTGAGCTTCATCCTCCGGCCCGAATCGGCCGGTCTCATCCTGCACGCCGCCCTGGGAGGAGAAGACTCCTGCACCCAGGTGGGAGAAACGGATGCGTA
>PGXU01000093.1 GCA_002839335.1 Spirochaetae bacterium HGW-Spirochaetae-4 | reverse complement strand
GGAGACTTCCTTTGCATTGAGGAATGGATCGGCGAGATTGAGGTAGGTGAACGGAGGAATATCGGTTATCTGTCTGGTAATGGTGTTCATTACCTTTACCTCACCACCGAGGGAGAATACCAATTCGGCGAAGTCGGATGTGACAAACAGCTCGCCAGGACCCATGAGCCGATAGATTCCTACTGGAGTGGAAACTTCGAGTTCACCGGAAAATGGGGGAGTCATGAGAAACGAGGCTGAACCGGCCACGAGGTAATAGGAGGGGTTGCTGGAAACCGTCGCTCCTACAGTCAATATCGATTCGCGTTGCAGGACGATGGTGGAATAGGGTCCCTTGATTGTGACAGGTTCCTGTCCGGAGAGGACGATCCATCCCTCCTTCAAGGCAGCGGGACGGTCCGTTTGGGGAACGTAGACTCCTTTCCCGTTGAATTGGAAGAAGTCTCCTTCCACACCATTCGCCACATGGAGATATGAGGTACCTGAAGTTTCCGATGGTGTTGTAGTCGCAGCCATAGCGGGGCTCAGCGCCAACAACAGCATCAATATTGCAAACATCACTCTTTTCATGTGCGCCATCCTCTTCATTTTCATGCTTCTACATTACTCCAAATCACGATTGACCGCAACTGTGTTCGACGATTCCAAGGGTGCGGAATCCTCGTTTTCCCTTGGGATCCGGTACTCGAATTGGTGGGCATTGTAGATATGTTCCCGCATATCCCGATCAAGATGCGCCAAGTCCCGTACGATGGGTTTCAGGCGGGAACGGATATTCGTCTGGTCATGGGGACAAACCGGTTTTACAGACGGCAACCGATACACTTCACTCAGCCGTCTGGTGGTCTGCTCATGCACTTCGATCATCGGTCGGATGATGTGGAGCTTGCCGCCAAAGAACTCCTGGACCGGAAGCATGGTGGAAAACTTGGCGCGGCTGGTCAGGTTCAGCAGCGTGGTTTCCACCAGATCGTCAAGGTGATGCCCCATCGCGATAAGCTTGCATCCATGCTGCGAGGCATATTCGAAGAGTATCCTTCTCCGATTCCTGGAGCAGAGGTAGCAGTTGAACTCACCCTTGAAGCTGTCGGGATATTGTGCCTCGTCAAGGATCGTCAGCGGAATGCCCAGCGCGGCGAAATACTCCACCAATTTTTCCCGGGCCGGCAAGTCGATCGGATGTTCGATCCAGTTGATCATCACCGCCTGCATCGAGTAGGTGATCGGTAGCCATTTCAAGCGTATGGAGAGTGCAAGGGCCAATGCAAGTGAGTCCTTGCCTCCCGATACACTCAGCAAGACAGAATCGTCGGCCTTGATCATGCCATGTCTATTGATGGCCTTTCCTGTCAACTTGATGAAGCGCATCACCCATGGGGGAATGTCTCCGGCGAGCAGTTCCCGCCAATCATGCGATTCTTCGTGTATGTCACCCATGGTGTAGCTCCAACTGTTCCGTCAACGCCAAGTGCGCGTGGTTTGGTTCGATATGCTCCGGTAGATACAACCGTATTTTTCTCAAGCTTGCGGTGAATGCCTTGACCACCTGGGGGCTGAACAGCTCGTCAACCTCCGAGAATGGATGTATCGATGCATCTTGTACTGCGATAGGAATATCAGATTCGAATGAGAGGTCTTCGGGGATATCGATGATGACTTCGTGTTCCGCGAGAGTGGGGTAGCGCCTTGCCAGCGATGTGTGGATAGATTGCTCCAACCGCTCCCTCTCTTGCGGTTCCCGATATACCCGTTGATGGTACGTATGGTCGGCATGGAACGGAACTGTCGCAAGAGGAACCAGCAGGTCGTTGTTTCTGACGCGTGCGAACAACAAGTTTGCCTCGGAATCCCCGAAGCGGGAGAACAGGACGGCGAACGACTCGTCGTCGAGGTCGTAGAGGTCCGACTCGGCGAACAGGTCGTCGCGCATGGCCAGATGGACTGCCTTTTTTATCATAGCTGTGGCGCCACGGGTCGTCGGATGCCAATACACATTCCTATACATGGAATATTTGGCGAACAGCAGGTGTTCGACCGACCCGATCGCTTCCAACGGGATTGCCAATACGTTCTGTCCGGTCACGAACAGGTGGCGGATGATGTATGAGGCGTCCTGCATGCCATACGGTATTCCGCAGAACAACGCGTCCCTGCTCAGATAATCGAGTTTGTCGGGGTCCAAGGTACCGGAAAGGATTGTCCGGAAGAAACGGATTTCCCCGTCGTCGCAGGGAAGCGACGGGTCGATGATTTGGCAGACCGCATCCACCGATGTCCCCAATTGTTGCTCTATGATGGCGCGCAACCCCGAATGGTTGGCGATCATTTCAGCCCCAAGCGATTCGTGTTCCCGGGAGACCACATCCTTGAGGGCATGGGCGTAGGGAAAATGGCCAAGGTCATGGAGCATGGCGGCAGCCAGGACCGCTTGGATTCCCGATTGGGTGAAAAATGCCTCGCGATTGGTTTTCGACAAATCGGTCAACAGCGAGAGCACGATCAACCGTGTCGCATGGAAGACTCCGAGGCTATGGTCGAGTCGGGTGTGGACTGCCCCCGGATACAACAGATGGGCTGGTCCCAACTGCTTTATCCGACTGAGTTTCTGCATCGGTTCACTCGAGAACAGATTCTTGAAGCCGGTGGACAAGGGAATATCCCTCCACAACGGATCACGGATGCTATGGGTAAAATCTCCGGTCAATCGGACAATCTGGCTTTTCGTTGAACTTTCTCTCATTGGTGCAATGGTACAGAAACCGTCTGGGGTTGTCCAGCCAATGTTTGACAACGCCGGGCTTTCCGGTACATCATGTATCCATGCGTAGGAAGGTGGTCATCGTTGGTATTCTGTGTCTCCAATTGGTTCTGGTGGGCCTTTTCGCAGCATCCACCGCTGCGGGGGCCTTGTCCGGATTACCTTGGCACGGCCAACTTCCAAACGATTCCACCCTTGGCCAGGTTTCCGACCCCGCCTATCCGGTGCATCCGGTAATCTGGCGTTCCTATGAAGCCTTTTCCGATTTCTATGGCCCGCTGTGGTACGAGAAGCATGTGCATCCCGAGTCCCGCTTCGTGGTGAACAAGATGTACGATACGCTGCTTGCCGGAGTCTTGCCTGCCACCCTATCGCTCGGAACACCGTCATTCGGCAAGGACCAGGTGTCCATTGCGGTGAGATTGCATGGACAAGGAGAATACGCGTCCACCTTGAGTGTGGTTTGGGTCCTCGGATCCGGAGGAAGGTGGATGATTGGGTCCATTTCTTCCCGTTGAAGTCACGCTGAAATACAGCTGATATCCGGTGGGAAGGCACTTGACAGTGTTGCTTTTCACCGGTATAGTGGCGCCTGTCGTGTTGAAAAACCGATACACGGCGGCGTAGCTCAGTTGGTAGAGCAAACGGCTCATATCCGTTCGGTCAGGGGTCCAAGTCCCTTCGCCGCTATGTGAACGCTTCTTTTTCCCACGTCCTCACGGATACGGGGTGAAGGAAGCGTTTTTTTCGTTCCACGGTAGAGGCTTGCTCCTTTCAGATATAGTTCAATCCTTTCCCAGTAACAGACTGCAATCCCAGAGAGTAGGAAAAGCTTGATTTGCTCCAATAAATCCATTATTATTGGATTAACAGGAGCAAATATGATATTTTCTGCTAAACAAGCGATTGAATTCTTTGCGGTAGGCTATGCTAAACCTTTGGACCGACTCTCCCGTCTTGTCAACGAAGGCAAGCTTATCCGGCTGAAGCGGGATTTGTATTGCGATGATTTGGAAACACCCCCCCCAAGTATCGCACCTATATTGCTCCAACCCTCCTACCTGTCGTTCGAGTATGCACTCTCAGCCCATAGCTTGATACCAGAAGCCGTTTATAGCTACACCAGCGCCACAACAGGTAAGGGAAAGTCAAAGGATTTCGTGACTGTGTTCGGAACATACACATACATGGATATTCCACTGAAAGTGTACCCTTACGGTATTGGATTTGTCAGCAATGGGAAATTCAACTACTATCTGGCATCTCCCGAGAAGGCTTTGCTGGACAGGCTGTACAAGGTTCCAGGGCAGGTGAGGAAAAAAGATATTGAAAGCCTGCTGTTCGATGATCTCAGGCTTGAACTCGATGATCTTGTCAACCTTGATCATGCATTTGTCATGGAAATAGCCCCCCTGTACGGAAGTCAGACTTTGCTGTGTTTCTCGAACTGGTTGGCGAAGGAGAAGAGATGAAAACCTACGTGAGCGAATATGTGACTAAAAATGGTGAAAATAATCCAAATGTCCTTCGGAACCGTTTGAAGGAAGCCGTGCAAACGGTCATTCTCCAGTCGCTGTCTAGGCAGCGGTTCTTTGAGCAAGCAGCATTTTACGGTGGAACGGCTCTGAAACTATTTCATGGTTTGGAAAGGTTTAGTGAGGATCTTGATTTTGCGTTGCTACACCCCGATCATTCATTTTCCATCGAACCCTATATTCATGGGATCGAGATATCGCTTATGGAACAGGGATTGGAAATGTCCGTTCATAAAGTTGATAAGACTGGGCGGTCGACAACTATCGAATCAGCTTTCGTGAAGGGAGAGACTTTGGTCAACCAGCTTCAGATCACAGCCTTGGTTCCCCCGGTTGCAGGAATTCCGGGAAATGAGTTGGTAAAGGTAAAATTTGAGGTCGATTATGTTCCCCCTGCAGGAGCGACGTTTGAAAATCTGTATCTGTATGAACCTCTGCCTTCTGTGATCAAACTCTATGATTTGTCTTCCTTGTTGGCTGGTAAAATCCATGCTGTCTTGTGCCGCAATTGGAGGAATCGGGTGAAGGGAAGGGATTACTACGATTATTTTTGGTTCTTGAAAAATGAAATTCCGGTGAACTTGACACTTGTTGAGAACAAGCTTAAAGAGTCTGGTGTTATCAATATGACAGATCGATTGACTATCGAAAATCTCAAGGAGCTGCTTATCAGGAAAATAGAAAGTACGAATTTCAAAAGTGCTAAAGATGATGTCTTGCCATTCATCTCGGATAGGCAAATCCTTGAGACTTGGACCACCGACCTGTTCATTGACATCACCAGGAAAAGGCTGGGTTGATGATCCGTCTGCCGCGATGCACCCAACGGTTTGTCGATCTCGATACCCGATTTCATAGCTATCGATAATTGAAAGGAGGAGTTGTTGGTATGAAAGAAAATTCGAATGAAAGTACGAAATATTCGATTGGTATTGTCGGAGCTTTCCTCGTCATGCTCGGGACACTTTTTCCATCGATATTCGCGATTGCTTTGCAACCTAAACAACCGTTCTGGGAAAATGCCGAGATATACGTACAGAACTACCATGGTATCCAAAGCCTCCCGTTCTATTTTGGATTCTTTCTCATCGGTGGTAGTCTTATGCTCTTGCTCGCAGTGTATCTGCTATCCTCTTCGCCATCCCTTCCGTTGTTTGGATTGCTATCTGGAATAATCGGGAGTGCGGTAGTCTGTATCAATTATATTATTCAGACAACCTATATTCCTGCGATAGTGGAAGGGTTTACGTCTGAACACGCAATTTTGATCCAAGCATTGTCAATGGCAAATCCTACCTCGATAGCTTGGGCCTTCGAGATGTGGGGATACGGGTTTCTCGGTCTTGGGACTTGGTTGGCCGCATCGTTCTTTGGAAGAACCGGGATCGAGGGTTTTGCGAGAATTCTATTCATTCTCAATGGGATTCTCAGTATTGTCGGAGCAGTATGGACCGCTTTGGATTTGGGATGGGTATTGACTCTGCCCGGGTATATCTGTTTCGGTCTCTGGAACTTGTTGTATCTTGTTCTATCAGTAGTTGCCTTCCGTGTGTTCTTCCTACGGAAAAAAGCGATGTAGTGAATGGAATAGATTGCAAAACTTTACGAACATCGCTACTCTTTGGCCATGACAGGTTTCTTTATCAAAAAGGCATTTTTCGATGGATGGGACAACCTTATCTCTCTGGTTGTCCTCAATTTGGGTTATCTGGTGGTATTGCTGACGTTGTACGCCAGCCTGGAAGTGCTCGCCGTATCGGTATTCGGGGGCGTCGCGCTGTTGGCACTCGCACTTGCCCTGCATTCATTGTATATGGGTGCCGTATCATCCCAGACAAAAGAATACGTGTGGTACAATCGACCCGGTTTCGCCGCCTTCAAGGACAGCTTCAAGTCGGTCTGGCGCCATGCTATTCTCCATTTCATTATCCAAGCCCTTTTGGTGACCATCCTGTTTTTTGTCATTCCCTTCTATCTCTCATATACGTCGCTGATCGCCTTCGCCATAGCCGTGTTGGTCTTCTGGGTCGCATTGGCTTTCATGTTGGCCATGATGTACTACTACCCGCTGGCGATCCAAATGCCGGACGACAAGCCGTTGAAGACACTGAAGAAATCACTTATGGTGGTCGCCGACAACCTGTTCTTCTCGCTGTTTTTCGGCATCTACCATATCTTCAACCTGGTGCTGACCATTTTGTTCGCCACTATCATTCCGGGTATCGCGGGAATACAGCTCTCACGCCAGGTCGCAACCAAACTCCTCATGTTCAAATACGATTACCTCGAGGAACATCCCGAGACGACCCGGAAGGATATTCCGTGGGAAGAATTGCTCTTCGATGAACAGGAAAAGGTGGGGAAGCGGACCTTGCGGGGCATGATTTTCCCGTGGAAGGACTGACCATGGCGCGTGAGATCGAATGCAAGGTATCCTTGGAGTACTCTGAGATTGCGGAAATGGTGCGGCGCATTGGACTCGTGTTGCCCGACGCCATACGCTCAAGCATAAGCAAGGACGATATCTATTACACCAGGCAATCGGAACACAAGGCATTGTTTCGCTTGCGCCGTGAAGAGGACGGCATCACCGTCACCCGAAAGGAGAAGGAAGAGCGCAACGATGGGGTGGAGGTAAACCACGAGATCGAATTCTCTTGCCAGGTTGAGGATTTCCATGGACTCGGACAGTTTTTCGCTTCCCTTGCATACGTTCCGCTAATCGAAAAACGAAAACATGGAACAGCCTGGGTACATGGAACTTTGACAGTCGAGTTGGTGGAGGTCGATGGGTTGGGGTGGTTCCTCGAAATGGAGCGACTGTTGCCTGACGATGCCTCGGACACTGCGGTCGAACAGGCTCTGCTTGGATTGGCCGAATTACGGGAACAATTGGATATTGCCGCCTATCCCTTGGAATCCCGTTACTATATCGATATGCTGCAAGCATTGGGAACATGAGGAGAACACATGGAATTTCGCGCAAGCCATATTCTGGTCAAGGACAAGAGACTCGCTGACGATTTGCTCAAACGGATCAAAGGGGGCGCGGACTTCGCGGCCATTGCCCGTGATTTCTCGACGTGCCCGAGTAAAAGCAAGGGCGGGGACCTCGGTTGGTTCGGTGAAGGTGCCATGGTTCCGGCCTTCGAACAGGCGGTCAAACGCATGTCGGTCGGCAGCATCAGCCCAGTTGTGCCGACGCAGTTCGGTTTTCATATCATCAAGAAGACCGGGAGCCGCTGAATACTATCTCCAATGGGGCAGGATGATCGGAGGCAAGGGTCCTTCCCTCTCGATGATATCCACGGCAACCTGGTACACCTCTTCGATACGCTCTTTGGTAAGGACTTCTTGGGCAGGCCCTTCGGCGACAATCGCGCCTGCACGCATCATGATCACCAGATCGCTGAATGCACTGACCGCATTCAAATCATGGAGAACACAGATGACTGTCGCGACCTTCTGGTCCACCAGACGTCGGAGCAGGGTGAGTATTTCCCGTTGGTTGTGTACATCGAGGTGGCTGACCGGCTCGTCGAGCAGAATGACATGCGATTGTTGGGCCAAAGCCCGGGCAATCAACATGCGTTGGTATTCACCGCCGGAAAGTTCGGTGGCCAAACGGTCGGCGACATGCGCCAACTCCATCGCTTGCAGCGACTGCATGATCAGTGTGTGGTCTTCGGGTGACAATACCGCCAATCTGCCGCCATGGGAATATCGTCCCATCGCGACACAATCATAGACCGTGAAATCGTACTCCAACCGGCTCTGTTGTGGAACATAGCTGATATGTCTCGCCAAATCCTTCTGGTGGTAATCGTGGAGGTCTCCTTGTGGCAATACAATGGATCCACGAGGTGAGGGTAGGATCCGCAACAGATGACGCAACAAGGTCGTCTTGCCCGATCCGTTCGGTCCTATGATCGATATGAAGGAGCCTGAGGGGAACTCCGTGTGCAACTTGTCGAAGAGAAGCTTGTTCCTATATGCCCAAGTGAGATTCCTGATGGTCCCTACGGTTTTTTGCATCAGCGATTCTCCTTGCGGTGGTTCGCCAACAGTACGATGAACAGGGGAGCTCCCGCCAACGCAGTGACGATTCCCACCGGCAATTCGGAAGCCCCGAGGACCGTACGGGCAAGGGTATCCGCTCCGACCATCATGAGTGCTCCACCCACTATCGAGAAGAGCATGAGGGTTTTGTGTCGAGGGCCCGTGATCAAACGCATGATATGGGGAACCATGAGTCCGACGAATCCTATGATTCCGCAGAAGGCCACCGTCACCGAAGTGGCGAGGGTCGACAGGACCAACAGCAGCAGACGAACCGATTTGACCGAAACTCCTATCGACAGTGCGGATGCTTCGTCCAGAAGTAGGATATCCAACTCCCGGGTAAGGAACATGATCGGGACGATTCCCAATGTTGCGGTTGCTCCCATGATGCCGAGCTTGGACCAGGAGGCTGTTCCAAAACTTCCCAACGTCCATTGCATGATGCTTTGCAACTGGGTTCGGTTCAAATACATGAATAGGGTCATGAGTGCGGACAGCAGGAAATTCAGTGCGATTCCGGTAAGCAGCAATGTCGTGGGCGATCTGCGTACACCGCCCGAAAGGACCATTATTACCAATGCGGTACCCGCCGCTCCCAAGAAAGCCACGGTCGGTACTTGCCACATGCCGGTGGCACCGCCCACAAGACCGAGAAAGGCAGCGAAAGCAACACCAAAAGCCGCCCCGCTGGAGATTCCCAACACATACGGATCCGCCATGGGATTGCGGAACAAGGCCTGGTAAACCATTCCCGATACCGCAAGTACCACACCGGCAACCATGGCGGAGAGGATACGTGGCAACCGCAATTGCCAGATGATCCTATGTTGTGCCTGGTTGAAGGTGGTGGATATGTCGTTCGAAGGTCCCGCACCCACAATCGCCACTGTCTGTCGGATCGAAATGCCGGCAGGTCCCAGCGTGAGCGCCGAGAGGGTGATCGCAACGAGCAGGATGACAAGAGCGGCTCCTATGACTGGCAAATAGTGTTTTTTTACCATTATCACCTCAGAATGTCGACAATCTTTTGTGCCAATTGCTGTACGGCTTGTGCGCTGCGAGGACCTTGCCGCTCCATGAGATTGCTGTCTATGGTGATGATCCGATCCTGCTTCACCGCGGTTAGCGACGAATAGGACGGATGGTTGACGAATTCCGTTCTGGTCTGTTCGAAGGTCGATCCCCACATGGGAGGGAGAATGATGATATCGGGATCGTTTGCCAAAATCAATTCCAGCTGGTAACTCCAATTGACCGCATTCTCAGCAATATTGACAGCTCCGGCGGAAACGATGATGTCGTGGATGAAGGTATCTCCTGTCGCTGTAAAATCGCCCCATTCGCCAAAACCTGCAACGTAATAGACAGTCGGATGAACCTCGGGGCTTAGCTTCGACTCGACTGCCTCCAACGTCTCTTGCAGGGATAGGACAATTTTTTTGGCCTGTGATTCAGTTCCCGTTATTGCGCCTACCTGTTCGATAATACGGAAGGTTCCCTCCATGGTACCCGGTTCGTCTATGAACGCGACAGGAATTCCTGCCGTTTCTATGGCGTCGATTGTCTGCGATTGTCCCAGATTGCTGATTATCACCAGGTCGGGAGCGGCGGAAACGATTTTTTCGATACTGGGAGTGAACAAGTCCCCCATGGATTCGATATATTGTGTCTCCGAGGGGTAATCGCAATAGTCCGTACGTCCGACAAGCCGTTCTCCGATACCAAGGGCAAACAAGGTTTCGGTTATGTTGGGACTGAGCGAAATAATCCTATCGGGGTATCGGGGAAGCGAAACCACGACACCCCGGGAATCCACAATCGAGACTTCGTTTTGGACAACCGATGCATGTTCGGCCTGTCCGACCGCTCCCAATGGTAGCATAATAGCGAAAACCAGAAGGATTGCCAGTAGTGTTCGGGTTCGTGTGTTTGCCATGCCCGCGCTCCTTAAGCTGTATTGGGCATGATACTGCATACCCGACCTATTCTCCGTAGGTCCGATCCGAATGATCGACAGGTTCACGGGCGGCAGGTCTCCTGACTTGGAGGAATACGTAACGACACCTTCCCGGAGCAAACTCCAGTGGTTGCCTTTCGGCAGCCGTTCTTACCTCATTACAGTGGCGGGACCGTACGGGACTTTCACCCGTTTCCCTCTTGGCGGATGGCTTGGAACCACCCGAACCGCTCGTAGGGCCATGGTATGCATAGACAGCTTCGGTGTCAAGCTTACGCATTGCCTCAATATTAATCTAACCGTAAAAGGAGAAATCCTCATAATCAAAACCTAACCCAAGCCGTTGCCCGACACCTCATGTCCTCCGGTACCGG
>PGXU01000008.1 GCA_002839335.1 Spirochaetae bacterium HGW-Spirochaetae-4 | reverse complement strand
ATTCCCGTTCTCCCGCCACGAATGGATGGCAAATCTGCCTTGGAATACTGCACTTTGACAGCTACGGACCAATAGTTCTTCCCCGGGGAAATCACCGAAGAATCCACCCAGGTCATGCCCAAAATAGGGAAGTCCGGAGAGTCCGAAACCCACTCCCATATACTGGTTGAAACGCAAAGTCTTCCAATCGCTCACATTGTCGCCGGACCAGGTGCGGGCAAACCGTTGCAACCCCGAATATCCGCTTCGGGAATATATCCACGGTCGCCTATGGGGGTGCCTTTCCTGGAAGACTTCGTAGGAGGCCTTCGCCATGCGTACCGGGTAGAGGCTCCGTACGCGATATGCCGGCAATGCAGTGTCCTCTATCTCAAACTCGTTGTTATCATTCCAAATACCTGTGCACCCATGGTCGATATACTGTTCCTTGAGTTGACGCTTCCACCACTCGGTTGCCTCAGGGTTGGAAAAGTCGATCAACGAGGCTTCCCCACCCCAGAAAAATTCGGTGTAGGGATTTCCCGAACCATCCTCGATGAAGTATCCCCTCCGATTCAACTCGCCATACCAAGGATGGGTGGTTAGTATTCCAGGTTTGATATTCATGCAAAGGTTATAGCCCCGTCGCGCCAGGTCGTTCAGGAAAACGCGGTGGTCGGGAAACTTCTCCTTGTTCCAGAAAAAGGCATACCGCTTCCCATCCGATGCCTTCAGATACCCCGAGGAGACATACATTCCCTCGCAGGGGATTTGGTACTTCTCGACGGTCGCAAAATAATCCAACACCCGCTGCCGGGCATCATCCGGTTCCATATAATTCATGGATGAACCGAAGAAACCGAAACTGAACAGTGGTGGCAACGATGGAAACCCAGTCAGCTTGTAATAGTGGTTCATCACATCCTTGTATGTCGGTCCCAACAGGACATAATAGGAGAAGAGGCTCCCATGCATCTCGATACTGTAGTAGAAGGGACTTTCTCGTCCCAGATCGATACAAGCGATATTGGGATGATCGAAGAACAATCCACACATGACGTTCTTCGCCACATTCGACTTGATGAAGAAGGGAATCGATTTGTACAGCGGATCGGAAATAGCGGCATCATACCCGAGGGAGTCGCGGTTGAACATGGAAAATCGCCTGCCGCGCCGATTGGGCAACCCGGTTTTGTCACCCAATCCATAGAAGGCATCGTCCGTATCCAGCGGAAAATTAAATCGTCCGAAACCGTTTGTATTCTTCGCGTCCCGAATACAACGCAATTGGTAATCGGGAATGACCGTGTCGGCTGTACCCAAATGCCCACCGTGTTGCACCACGGTTCCATGCAGGACGGTGATCGAACCGAAGCATTTCTCCACCAGTACACGCGTTTCGCCGCAATTGATGACGAACTCGGATCCGCATTCCTCTATGTTGATCGGATCCTCGCACGCGAGCGACTGCGATGGTTCGGTCATAAAGGCACTGGCTTCGAGCAAATCGGGATCGGTCGGAACCGCGTCGAATCTGTAGGAGATGTGTACGATACGGGGAAGCAGGAACTGTATGTCCAATCGACCTGCTTCTCCCGATGCAACGACCGTATGCCCTTCGATTTGTGTACATCGGGTGATGTTTCCAATTGTATGTTTCATATGTTCACCCCTTTACCGAACCTGCTGTGATACCTACCATGAAAAACCGTTGGAAAGCGAGGAATACGAAGATTACCGGAATAATTGAAATCGTGGTCATCGCCAACAGATTGGACCAGTTGATCTGCAATTGACCGACAAAATTCGCCAGCGCCTGCTGGACCGTCTGCTTTCGGTTGTCGGTGATTACGATCAACGGCCAGAGATAGTCGTTCCAGCGCCACATGAACGAAAAGATGGCGATGGTTGCGATTATCGGCTTGCTCAAGGGAATGATGATCCGGGCAAAGATCGTAATCTCCTTTGCCCCATCCAACCGAGCCGACTCGATCATCGAATCGGGCAGATTCACCATATACTGCCGTGCGAGGAATATTCCGGTCGGGGTGGCCGACGGGGGGATGATGATTCCCCAGAGGCTGTTGAGCATGCCGAACCGCTTCAATTGCAGGAATATTGCGATCATGATAACCTGCAAGGGGATCATCAATGTGGCTATCATGATGAAGAAGATCACATTCCGACCAGGGAATATGTATTTTGCCAACGCATACCCCGACATGATGTTGATGAGTACCGTGATGCCCGTCGCCACCACCGCTACGAATACGGTATTCGAGAAGTAGACGAGAAAATCCCCCTGGCCCAAGGCGTTGCGATAATTCTCGACAGTCCAATGCGCCGGGAATAGTGTCATGGGTATCCTGAACAATTCGCTTTGAGGTTTGAACGAAGAGAGCGCGACCCACATCACTGGAAACAATGTCCCCAAGGCAAAGGCCACAATCACCACGTACTGCACCAGGACGATATAGGAGGATTTTTTACTCATAGCCTTGGTCCTTTCCACTGAAGACAAACTGCATCGCGGTGAAGACGCCAATGACCACCATCAAAACAATCGACATAGCGGACGCATATCCCATCCGGTCCTCCATGAACGCCACCTGGTAGACCTGCTGCACGATAAACTTGGTGGCATATCCCGGCCCCCCCTTCGTCATTGCGAAAATGAGTTCATAGGCTTTGAACGAAGCTATGGTCGAAAGCACAACAACTACCAGTACCGTGCTCTTCAGTAGCGGCAGGGTGACGAGCCAAAAGGTTTTCCACGGAGTCGAGCCGTCTATCCTCGCGGCTTCGTAGAGATCGGTCGGAATGGCTTGAAGTCCACTGATGAATATGACCATGTAGTACCCCGAAAGGGCCCACCCCGAGACAAGGATGACACTGGTCATCGCCAGTCGGCCGTCGGTCAGCCAATTGATGCCGTCGCCTCCGAAACTGCGTACCACATGGTTCAATACCCCCATCTCGTCTCCGAGGACGAATCGCCAGGCGATACCGACCGCGATCATGCTCAATAGGGAGGGTATATAGAAAACCGCCCTGAAGATCTTCTCTCCCATCAATGAGTTCCGTTTGAGCAGCAAAGCCAGGATGAGGGAGACCACCACCAGCAAGAGCACCACACTGACCGAATAGACAAGAGTGTTGCGGAAGGTCACCCAGAAGACGGAATCGCCCAACAGTTCCTTGAAGTTTGCTATACCGACGAACTTCGGGTCGGTGAAGATTCCCCAGCGCATGAACGACATGCGCAATCCCTGGAATGCAGGCACGATGATGAATAGGACGAATATGACCATGTTCGGCAGGAGGAACAACAAGGGGGTGATTGTCTGATGGAAATTCCCTTTCTGTCTTTTTGGTTTCATGCTATCCCATGTGGTGGACTTCCATTTGGTGATGGAGGTCCACCATGTTTTCGATAGTACCCGACAGGTGCCGGATACGTTACGGTTCCCAAACCATCACACGTGGTCAGAAGAATGTCGCAGCCCGTTCGTCGACTCTCTTGACAGCTTCCTGGGCGGAGATATTCCCGATGAGGACTTCCACGACCTGTTCACGGATGTAAGTGGAGACCTTGTTCACCACCGGATGCTTCCATTCGTTCGCGGTGAATGCGGGAGTCTTGGTCAAATCGATCTGGAATCGTGCGAAATCTTCGGAATTGGAGGGATATTGCACTTCGGAATCGACCCGTGCGGAGAGGTTGAAGGTATCCCTACAGTACTGCTCGTTGTGGGTCTTGTCGGAGAAGACGGCCATAAGTCTCTGGGCTTCCTCCTTGTTCTTGCTGTCCTTGAAGGAAGCGATGAACTTTCCACCGGGAACCGACGATACAATGGCACCTTTCGGGTTGTGTACGACTATCCATTCGAAATCCTTCACATTTTGGTTGTATGTGTTGATATTCCAACTACCACCTATGTGGCTGGCAACGATTCCTGCTTGGAACAATTCAGCTGGATTCTCCGAGCCTAACCAAACGCTTTTCGGTATCAATCCCGTATCATGATACCGTTTGAACATTTCGATTGCAGCCAAGGTGCCGGGGTTGTTGAACTGCATGGCACTCTGTTCCGAGTTCATGAAACGACCACCCATCTGGAACATCAGCGTGGAGAATCGATGTGGGGTGAAATCGACTGCGAGGCCATACTTGATCTTGTCATTCGCGGCGATCACTTTCCGTGCGGCTTCTTCCCATTGGTCCCATGTCCAGGTTTCGCTCAATTTCGCCACATCGATCCCGGCGTTGTCGAATGCGGTCTTGTTCACGATCATCCCGTTGGCGGTCGCTTCGGTGGGATACGCACGCAATATCCCTTTATCGTCCTTGGCGAAGGCCACTGATGCAGGCATGAATTGTGTTTCGACCGCCTTGACATCGTCGACATACCCTTCGATCGGTTCCAAGCTCGAGATCAGCGCAGCCAGGTGGTTGTTGGTGACTCTCGCGACATCGGGTGGGTTCCCTCCACTGATCATCAATTTCAGCTTCTGTTCATAATCACTGAAGGCCACTACTTGCATGTCGATCTTCACATGTGGATTCTCGGCCAGGTAGTCGGCGATCGTGTCCATGAACACATCGGACTCATTCGCGTCGTTGAACCACATCACCGAAAGGGTAACCTCTTCCTGTGAGGCTTTTTCCTGCGCTCCTGCGGCAAACAATTGTATGGTGGCAAGTAGAAGCACACTCAAGACCAATACCAGTTTTTTCATCGCATCCTCCTTTGAATTGGGTAAAAACTAGTTTCGCAAATATTCGCAAAACGTTTTGCGTACTTTATGATAAACCGCCTAAAAGCAGTTGTCAAGACATTTCTGTTCATCCTCAGCTTACCAGGAAGGTCTCGATCTTATCCACTTTGCACTTCCATCTACGGCCGAATTCAGTATTGTGTGTACATCCACCATGGTATCCTTCCCACCTCGTTTATCTTGACGACAACTGTAATATTCATTGTGTAACGGCGGATAAACGCTATGCGCCTGGTTTCGTTTTCTCGATATGGATTCCATCATTTGAGACAATGGAAGTTATACTTTGTATGCAAAATGTAAAAACGGTGCCAGGTACGGGATATAGTATGAAACTGTCAGATTGTGACAGTTACATGAAACAATTGATATGTTATGAGGATAAATGGATGAACAGGTTGGTGAAAACGATTCTCGAGAAAATACCGGTTCCCGTTTTCACGCCCTTGGAGATCTCCATGCTTGTTCCCGGTTCTGCCAATACCCGCTACGCATTGGTGAAGCGGGCGATCGCCGACGGTGATATCATCCATATCAAGAGAGGCCTCTATACCCTGTCCCCGCTGTACCGGAAAGGAATCTTGAACCCATACTCCGTGTCACAGATGATTCTCGCCCTCTCCTATGTCAGCCTCGAGGCAGCCCTGAGCAACTGCGGATGGATTCCCGAGGCAGTCAAGACCATTACCGCCGTGACATCCCGTGTTTCAACGGAATTCGTGACCCCGGTCGGGCACTTCACCTACGAGAAGGTTCCTCAAAAAACACTGTTTGCAGGTGTCGAGAGGTTGCAAGATACCTCGGGAAACGTATGGTTTCAAGCGACACCCTTGAAGGCCCTTGTCGATTATGTGTACCTGCATGGATGCGACTGGACCTCAAGCCGACCGCTTGTAGAATCTTTGCGTATCGATGAAGAGAACCTGCGTGAGATTGTGGAGACCGATTTTATCGAATTGGAAGGAAATTATTCCAACCGCAGGGTAGTTGGATTTCTGGAAGGACTAAGGGAGGAGCTATTCCCATGAGCATACGAATGATAGGGCAAAAGCTGGAATCATATTCCATATCTTCCGAGATCGAGGAGATGCAAGCCTTGCGGGAAATTACCCAGGAGGTGATTCTCGCCGCATTGGGAAGGACCGGCTTCTTCAACCAAGCCGCATTCCAGGGTGGAACCTGCCTGCGTATCTTCCATGGACTCAACCGATTCAGTGAAGGTCTGGATTTCACCCTCCTGCAGCCGAACCCTGGATTCGCCTGGCAAGAATACCTGGGACAGGTTGCAAATGACGTCAAATCGTTCGGTTACGACATTGAAATCACCGATAGGCATGAGACCGAATCCACGGTCAGGCTTGCATTCCTTAAGGACGAAGCTGTGGGAAAAATCCTACGACTTCGGTATATGGAAGGATACCTCAGTCCACGTTGACCGGACATGGCTGCACGATACGCTTTACCGAAGGATATCAAGCATTGATTGGGAGGAAGCCGGCAAGGATGTCCGGCGTTTCATACCAGTCGGCGAACAGTTCTCGGTTGATCTCTGGAATACAGATGTGTTCGTTCAACAATTGGACAAGCTGTTGACCCGAGACCGAAGCATGATACTTGGAAAGTAACGTAACAACCTGGGAGAAACGATCAACTGTCCAGTGGCCGCAGGATGGGAAGCGCCTCCCATGTTATGAATGGGGTGACCCTACGTTTGTAGCGTCCGATATCCTTATAATGCATTACTTCAAAAACATCCTGGTCCTTCCTGAACCGCTGGTTCGCCCGGTGGTAGGAGACATGTGCCGGAATGATTCCGACCGTGTCCTGGGCGAGCAGGCGTTTCCTGACGGCCTCGGCATTGGCGATCGAGATCGGTAGACCAGCTTCGTGTATGGCAAGGAACATGCGTACAGTCTCTGCCATCCGTCCCAACGACTCTCCATGCAGCTCTACAACATACCGTTCATTCTGGCTGTAGGTGGGCCTGTACACGACAAGACTGATATGGGTTGTATTTCCCCCACGCTTGATCTCCCAAGGATGGCCTCCCGTCCGGCGCAGAGGGTGCCGGTGATCGATCCAATCGGAAAACTCCTCGTTCGAATCACCATCTATCTGGAGCAAACCATCATCACGGCCATCCGCAAACATGCGATACAGCTCCCTTCCAGAGAGGTTCTCATCGAACAGTTCGCCTTCACATCGGGCTGCGATGTAGGCGATCCTACAATAGTTGAAATACTCATTGGCGGTAAGCGACTTTCGTTCGGTATGTTCTCGCTTCCATAGATATCCATCTTCGATGAGACCAATAATCTTTTGCGTCTTGACCGTTCCGAGATCGGCGTCAAGACGGTAGATAGCGGGAAAAGACGCCCGGATAAGCGATTGCGGCACTGTCCCTTGACGCAGTTCCAGTGGAAATTCCATCTGCACGCGCTTGTTGGTCGCTATCCAGTCCTTGCGAACCTGTCTCAACCACGCCATGGCGGAACCGATGAGTTCGTCCCACACGTCGAGCTGGGGATCCGCAAAACCTTGCAAAGGTTTGATACCACCAGACTCCTGGAATTCCAGAGCTCCCGCATTGCCGGCAATATCGACAAACACAAAGCTCTCCAGATAGTTCACGATCCTGAGATGGTGCCACGTATCGTCCCGACTGGGAAACAACACCTCCCATATGCGGTCAAGAGAGCTGATCGAATAGTGAAATGCCTGGATTTCCTTTACAAATGAGAACCACAACTGATCGGGCTTGTGATCTGTAAGCATGGTTCCACCTTCCCCCATGTACACCTCGATGTCAATGGTTTTTCATGGTTTTGCCATCGGGAGCACTTCCCAAAAGATGTGTGCCTACTGTGGAATCACGGTACATGAAGTACCCAGGGTAACGGTGGATACCGAATTTACCCTGAAGATGGCCATTTGCAATGAGGGAAAAGGGAAGGCTGCGCCAGATAAGCCTCCCATCCCTACGCCCCTATCGGCCAGTCGACTCTTCAATTCCTGCTCCCATACTGTCCGCAGGGAAGAGTCGGCCGATGCGTGGCTACCCTTTCGAGGAAGTCTGCATACGGATTGCCAATAGCACCCGGCTCATCCCCGAAAGGCCACCACCGACAAGCGCTGAGGTACCAGGTACGAAAGTTTCATTTTGTATGCAAAATGTAAAAACGGTACCAGGTACGTTCGAAGAAGTCACACCTTCTGGTACCGCTGCTGCCCCGACACACCCTTCTCGATCACAGCGATATGGCAATCGCGACTGCCCACATAGCTCAGAAAGAGCGACCCGAGCAGCAACCTGTCTCCCCTGGGTATCCTGTTCCACTCGTAGCCCTTGAACAGGTCCCGCACCAGGAACGACTCCCCCACCTCCAGCTTCCCGCTCTCGGCAATAGCCGACTTCAGCAACGTATCCACATCGCCCATGGTGCTCCTCCCCCTTCTCGATAACATTATCAATATCGATAGTATAAACATAGGAAAGGGCAGAATCAAGCCTCAGGTACCAGGTACGAAAGTTGTATTTTGTATGCAAAATGTAAAAACGGTACCAGGTACGTTCGAAGAACATGCATTTTTCTGGCAACCGCCGGGGTTCTCTGCTATGCTCCTTATGGATCAGATCCCCTGCGTGCGGCGTGTGAAATCAGCTCAATCGTGGGGGAATGACGGATCACCGGCGTTATGGGAGATCGCGTCTACTCGGAGGAAATACCATGTGCATCGAAGGCCGTATATGAAAGAATCGCATGGAGCGTTACAAGGGGATATGGGGCTCCCAAGACTCCTTGCGTTGATATTCATCCCTACGGCATTGGCGACCGCAGCCTACGTGCTTGCGGGACTGGTGCAGCAAGCGATCCCGTCGTTGTTGCTGTTCTTCCTCGTGGCGACGCTCATACTGTTTCCCATCGAGCTGGGCGTCGTGTTGCGTGCAAGCAAACGGTACTTCGGAAGCTATTCGCTGAGAAGTGCGTTCGCCAACCACAATCACATGCCTTGGTGGAAGGTACTTGCCTACGCCGTGGTGCTGTTCGGGTACGCAGGGCTCATGTCTGCGGCGATAGGTCCACTGGAAAGGATGGTGGCTGCCCCGCTGGCCGACAAGCTGTACAGCAGTATTCCCGCCTATTTCAATTGGGACAACCTGGAGTACCTCAGAAACTATCCGAAGGGTGTGTTGCTGATAACGTGCATCGCCTTCCTCGCGTTCAATGTCGTCGTCGGACCGGTTGTGGAGGAGCTGTTCTTCAGGGGATACCTAACGTCCCGGATCGGCCGGTTCGGAAAATGGTCCCCCGTCATCGTGACGGTGCTGTTCTCCCTATACCACCTGTGGCTTCCGTTCAACAACCTGTTTCGGATCCTGGTATTCCTGCCCGCCGCATACGTGGCGTGGCGACAAAAGAACATCTACATAGCGATCGTATTCCATTGCCTGTGCAATCTCATCTCGACGATCGGATTCATAGTCGCACTTTACGCCGTCTGAAAGTACCAGGAAGGGGACCTTTGCCGAAAACTGGAATTCCCTTTCAACTATACTTCCCCACCAGCTCCACGAACGCGACATCCAGCAGTTTCGTTTGTGTCACCCCACCTTCCTTGTCCTTTGTCACCATGAGCAGCTGCTGGTATCCGGGTGGGCCCAACGGGAGGATCATGATCCCCTCGGGGGCAAGCTGGCCGATCAGATCCTCGGGCATCCTCTTGGGAGCCGCGGTCACCAGTATCCGCTCGTACGGCGCATGTTCGACCCAACCCAAGCTTCCGTCGCCGAGTTTGTAGCGAATATTCCGGTACCCCAACGCGTCCAATCGTTCCCGTGCCGAATTACCAAGATCCCCGCGCAGTTCGACCGTATACACTTCCTTGGAGAATTCGGCGAGGAACGCCGTCTGGTACCCGCTTCCCGTCCCGATCTCCAGGACCCTGGTCGTCTTGGCGAGTTGGAGTTGCGCCGTCATGTAGACGACGAGGCTCGGCTGGCTGATCGTCTGTCCGTGTCCTATGGGCAGGGGCCGGTCGAGTTTGGCCAGGGTCTTGTACCGGTTGTCGATAAAGAGCGACCGGTCGAGGGAATGGAAGAATTGCAGCAGCTTCTCGTCCATACGGTATCATCATACCAGCGAAATCCTATGGATGGAAGGTACCTGTCATACCGATACAATGGACTCTTTTCGAAGCTTTCCCGATGATAGCACAGCGTCGCTTGACAGCGCCCTCCATTCGGGGAAAGATGGAGTGCGAAAAGAGGTGGGAACCGCGATGATCGCTATTGAAGAAATGTCCCTGCACGCCTGGCCGGCTTTGCAAACCTCCATCCATAAAGGTTGCATCTTTCGGGTATCGGATGGATACTCAAGGCGGGCCAATTCTGCGAACCCGTTATACATGAGGCAGGAAGATGCCCTCGCGGTGATCGACCATGCGGAAGCATTGTACGCGCAACACAACCTTCCCCCGATCTTCAAGATCCTGGGTGGACCGTCGTACGCTCCTCTCGATGCGCTCCTTGTCCAGCGGCGATATGAGAAAGTGACCCCAACGCTGGTCATGACACTTGATCGTATTTCCGCGATCGAGCCGAATCCCATCTGCGTGGACTATCAGGATCGGTTCACCGAGGCTTGGTTCAATGTTTTCGCCGACATCAACATGATCTCGGGAACGCGGAAGGATACCGCATGGCGGATCTGCTCTTCCATCGAGAATCCTGTCGTAGTCGCATCGGTTCGAAGACATGGGGAAATCGTCGCCTGCGGGTATGGCGCAATCGAGAATGGCTATGTCGGCCTGTTCGATATCGTCGTCAGGGAATCAATGAGACGCAAGGGGTTGGGCAAGGCGCTGGTCGAGGGACTTTTGCTCCAAGCAAACAGATTCGGTGCCGAGCGGGCGTATCTGCAGGTGGTCGACAGCAATGTGGGGGCCAAGAGGCTCTATTCCTCAATCGGGTTCACACCCAGCTACACCTATTGGTACAGGCAGAAATTCCTGTAGGTGATGGGCAGGACCTGGCACCGATCGTCACATCCCGAACAGTGCCTTGGCATCGTACATGCGCTGCATAGGGTTGATGCCGAACGGGCACCGCTTCACGCATGCGCCACATGAGATGCACTGTCCAGCCTTCACCTCCAGCTTCCGGTAGGCGTCCTTGACCTCCCCGGTCAGCTTTTGGAGGCCTTGGTCGAGCAGTCGGATCGTCTCCCCGATGTTGATATGCACCGGACATGGCAGGCAGTGGTTGCAGTACATGCAGCTTTTGCCCAGGTCCCAATCGTTCATCGCCAGGATATTGCTGAAATCGCGCTGCTCTGCGCTCGATTCGAAATAGCGCAGGACATCGGCCAACTCGTCGGTGTTCTTGGCTCCGGGTACCACGGTGGACACGACTTTCTGGTCCAGCAGGAATTCCAGGCATTGGGTCGACGTCGGCGGATGCTTCAGTTTCCGTGTCGATAGCAGCCATCCGCCAGCGAACGGCTTCATGGCGACCAACCCGATATCCTCTTGTTCGCATGCCGCATAGAAATCCTTCCTCTGGGCCAGCACCGACTGGCTGTCGGTCTTGCTCAAATCGTGCATCCGCTTCTGGGATTCCTGTTCGACGTTGTCGGGGAAGATATTACCCAGTGCGTCGAACGCCGGATTCATGGAGAACATGATCACATCGACCAGTCCGCTCTGGGCGGCCCGCTGCGCGATCAGGGGTTCATGGCTGCTGAATCCGAGGTATCGGGCCTTGCCCTCACCTTTCAGCCTGGCTGCCAGCTCCATGAATTTTCCGTACAGGACCTCCTCGAGGTCCGCCATCTCGTCGACGTTGTGCAGCATCATGATATCGACATGGTCGGTGTCGAAGCGTCGCAGGAAATCGTGGAAGTCCTCCTCGCAGGTCGCCGCATCGCGCGTCTTGTTGTACTGGCCGTTCTTCTCCATCACCCCCAGGTGACCGGCCAGCAGGATGTCGCTTCGCTTCCCTTTCAATGCAGTTCCCATCTTCGTGCGGAAATCCCGTTGCGGCCAGAAGAAGTCGAAATAGTTCATGCCATGCTCGATCGCCATCGCTGCGACGTTGTTCACCATACCCTGGTCCTCGCGAACCACATGCTCTGTGCCGAGGCCTATCTCTCCCACCTGCAATCCCGTGCGTCCCAGTGTCCGATAATTCATAGTGCCGACTCCTTCACGTATCTTCCCTGATCATAAAGTGTACGGGCGATCCGGTCGGAAAGCAACCGCATCTTCTGTCCTTGGATCCGCATGGCTTCTATGGGGAAATCGGGAGCACTTGGAAGACGACAGGGTGGATGGGGAGTAGCCAGCCGGTTTCGGCCAATGTACAAAATGTGCAAGTTCACCCTGTCACCGATAGTCCTTGGATTGAATATTTGAGGAAATCCATGTGATGGAAATGCGCGATCGACAGTTACTCCCTGTTTGCGCGGAGAATCTACGATTTGGTCGCCTCGCGGAAGAACTCCCAAGCCTCTTTGTCGGTGAATCCCTCGTGAACGATTTTCCTGATGGCCAAGGCCATCTCGAGGCTGTTCTCACTCTGGAAGATGTTTCGCCCCATATCCAGACCTGCAGCCCCCCCCGCTATCGAATTATAGGCAAGTGTGAGCGCATCTCTTTCTGGGAGCTTCTTCCCTCCAGCTACAACGATCGGCACCGGACATGCAGCCACGACCTCTTCGAAATTGTCGCAGTAGTAGGTCTTGATTATGTTCGCACCCATCTCGGCGACAATACGGGTTGCAAGCTTGAAAAACCGATCGGTCCTCTCCATATCTTTCCCTACGGCAACGACACCGAGTACGGGGATATTGTAGCGCATGCCGGCATTGATGCACTTCGAGAGGTTGTCGATGCTCGAAAGCTGTCCGTCGGCACCAATGAATGTCTGAACTGCTATACAATCGGCATTCATCCTGATCGAATCCTCCATGTCAACGGCAAGGATTTCGTGACTGAGGTCATCATTGAGCATGGAAGAGCCAGAAGAAACACGCAGTGCAATCGCTTTGCCAGTATCTGGAGGGATACAGGTACGAAGCGCACCTCTAGTCCCCATCAGGACATCAATTGCCGGAAGCAGTTTCGGGATAACCAGATCGAGACGTTCAAGCCCTGCTGTCGAACCCATGAAGTACCCATGGTCGAATGCGAACATCACCGTCTTTCCGCTTTTTGCATCGAAGATATTCGACAGATGCCTCTTCATCCCCCAATCAAGGTTGTTCGCTCCCTTCACATGAAACGGGGTATTATTCGCGAACGGAATCCCTACTCCATAATCTTTCGAGACTTTCAATCCATCTTTATCAGCCATATCCTTTCTCCTTTTCACAAAATTGGCTGCTGCGTAATCTGCAGCCGCTACATGTAGTCGACTCAAATCAAATTCAGCAAAGCTTGCTGATTCCAAGACAATTTCCCTTTTCTCTCCTGGCGCTTTCGGTGACTATCGCGAAATCACCTCGTCGATATGTTTTGTTTTCTTGATGAACCTGAATCCCGAGGATATCACTATAGCTACAATGATAAGCAGAGAGCCCCATATTACGTTTCTCATATAGTTTGAGAACCCCATAATATTGAATCCGCTGGAAATTACACGAAGGATGAGGACGCTGAATACGACTCCGATGATGTTCCCAGTTCCACCCACAGTACTCACTCCACCGAGTATAACCACGAGGACAGATTGCAATAGGAACGAATTGCCATAACCCACCTTGATGGAATCAACCCTCGCCATCATTATCAAGGCTGCCAGACCAGCCAATACACCGGTGATGGCATAGGTTTTCATGAGAATCTTTGAATTATCCAAACCGGAGTACTGGGCCGCCAAAGGATTTTCTCCTACCGCATAGATACCTCGACCAAGGGGTGTTTTAGCCAGCAGCGTGGCGACTGCTAGTATTGCAAGGATGAATATGATCATGGGAACGGGGATTCCCAGTATCTCCCCACTACCGAGGAAGATGAATTCATCCGGAAAACCTGTCAATGGAGCTCCCTTCGTGATAACCAATGCGATTCCCTCATAGAGCCGCATAGTCCCCAGAGTAGCAAGAATAGGTGGTATCTTCACCTTAGCTACTAAAAAACCATTCAATAGGCCGCATAAGAATCCCACAGCCAATGCCACAAAAATGGTAAGTACAATAATTCCTATCATGCTGATTCCGGTAGGCATGGTGGCATGAAGTCCACTTCTGATAGTATCATCAGCCATGATTCCCTTTAATAAGGCACCCAGATCCATCGTTCCCCTATGACTTAAAAAAAGGAGCACAATCGAGGAGATGATACCTGAAAGAGTGGCAGTCGTTATTATTGAAAGATCGATACCTCCACTGATCATTACAATCATCATTCCGATCGAGAATATTCCGAATTCAGGAATCTGAAAGGCTAGCTGCTGAATATTGATTCCACTAAGAAAGCGACGCGGCTGGAGAATTGCCATCAATGCGAAGACAAGAACGAAAAGTGAAAAATAAGCTACCGACTGATTAAGCTCGTTTTGACTGGAATCAAATTTGATTCGATGTTTAGCTTTCAATGATTTTCACCTCTACTTTTCGCAAGGATTTTTGATAGGCATTGACACCGATGCTTAAGATGAGGATGAATCCGATAACGACAGATTCCCACTCGGAAGGGATTCCCATCAGAATAAGACTATTGGTGATCATATAAATCATCCATACTCCAAACAAGGTCCCGAGTACAGTTCCCGTCCCTCCATTGATGCTCGTTCCACCCAAAACGACGGCAGCAATCACATTCAGCATCATGTTCATCATGTTCATCATGTTGAAAGGATGCACATGTCGAAACATCACTACATATTCGATCGATGCCACACCTGAAACAAACCCAATGAACGAGTAGATGAAGAGCTGAATGAATAAAATATTGAACCCAGCCCTCTTCGCTGCCTCTATACTTCCACCTATGGCATAAATTCCTCGACCAACCATTGTGAAACGCAAAATCAGCCAAACGACACATGCCATGACAAACAGAAGCACTGTCAGGTATGAAAATCCAACCACCGCCCCATCGGCCGTGGTGAAAGTGAAAAGACTCAACCTGCTGAAATCAGAATAGTAACCTGGAACAGTATATAGATAGGGTATCTTGAGAATGGAAAGCAACAGACCGTGGAATATACTTGAGGTTCCTAAAGTGACGATGAGAGTGGGCAACTTGAATCGATAGACCAAAAAACCATTGATACACCCCAATAGAGCCCCGATGATTCCCGCCACGAGAAACGCAACAACGATGTTTCCCTTGTCCAAGGCGATGAGCATACGAACGGTCACACCCATACTTACCGTTGCGATCGCGGTAAAGGAGATATCCATACCGCTTGAAATCATGACGACCATGACTCCCAAAGCCATCATCCCTGTAATGGAACTGGTCTTTAGAATATCGAACAGATTCTCAACCTTGAGAAATGCCGGGTTGATGGAATTCACGACCACCCCGAACACAATCATAATGATGAAAAGTATCGTTTCATGCCTAAATAACAATTTTGATGTGATTTGTTGTTGTTTCTGCAATTCTGTACTCCTCAACATGATTTGATTTGTTCCATCAATCTATTTTTTCCAATAGGTCGGTTTCGAGCACATCCTTGGAATCCACAATTTCCACGACTTGCCCTTCCTTCATAATTATTATTCGGTGAGAATGCTGCACGACTTCAAATGCCTCATCGCTCACAAAGATGATCCCCAAACCATTTCCCGCCAAAGCCCTTATGGTTTTATGGATTTCTTCTTTTGCCCCCACATCCACGCCAATCGTAGGTCCGTCGAGGATAAGTATGCGAGGATTTCGGGCCAACCATTTTGCAATGACCACCCTTTGTTGATTACCCCCAGACAATTGCTTTACCGGCAATTCGATCGAAGGTGTCCTTATCGCCAGGTCCTTTACCCAAAGCGAACTTGTCTGCTTGACTTTTCCAGATTCAAGAAGTCCTAGTCTATTTAGCAGGTCATGAAATATTGTGATTATTATATTATTTTTAATCGAATGGTTCATGAACAAGCCTTGGGATAGGCGATCTTCCGGGACATAACATATTCCTGCTCTCAGCGCATCTCGAACACTTCTGATTGGCGTAAGCTTTCCGTTGACAAGAATCTTCCCTGAATCCGCTGGATTCAAACCAAATAGAGAAGAAACCATCTCGGTTCTTCCGGAACCCACCAGGCCGGTAACACCAATGATCTCACCGGGATACAATGTAAAATTGATATCTTTGAACTGAAATCTTTTGGAGAGGTTCCGAACCTCGAGGAGGGGTTCGGCAGATGGGTAATCCCTCTCATAATTGGATATCGCGAGGGCTTTGCCAGTCATCAGCTCAATTACTTTCTGGTATGTCAATTCATGGATATCATGTGTTCCTAAACTTTTTCCATCCTTCAGGACTGTCACCCGATCCGCGATTTCGAAGATTTCATTTAGTTTATGCCCGACAAAAAGAATAGAGATACCATTTGATTTCAGGGTACGGATTATTCTGAACAGACAATCAATGTCCTTCTTTCCAAGACTTGAAGTAGGTTCATCCATAATGATGAGACTTTCACCGCATGCAACAGCTCTGCTGATTGCAACAATCTGTTGTTTTGCAATCGGCAGATCTCCAACCAAAGTTTCGAGTTTCAAGTCAATGCAAATTGTTTTCAACGCATTCGAAGCTATCTCATGAATCAGACGTTTCGAGATGGTCTGTTTGCCCGATTCAAGCAATTGGTTGATGGCAATATTCTCAGCCACAGTCATATTCGGAAAGAGCGAGAGATCTTGATAGATAATTTGGATTCCTTGGCGCATGGAGTCTACTGGAGTCAATTTGGAATAGTTCTTTCCATGTATGGTGATGCATGCCCCACGCGAAGGTGTGATTACCCCAGCGATAATCTTTATCAGAGTGGATTTGCCAGATCCATTCTCACCAATAAGGCAGTGTACTTCACCCTTCAGGATGTCAATACCCACATTGTCGAGAGCCTCGACTCCAGCATATGATTTGCTGATGTTTTCCATCACGATGCAATGCTCTTCAGCCACAACAAGTATCCTTCTTTTAGAATTGACGCAACTACTCAAGTGGGGAAATATCGTTCTCTTACTTGAGCCGGTTTTTCCCTTTTCCCATGAACCAAAAACGTAATTCCGTCAGGTATTCCCTCAAACAGCCCACTGGGTGACCCGGGTAGCTGCAAAACTGTATCGATATAAACACGGCCGGTGTTTCTTGCTCACTATGAGACAGGATAATCCCACACCGACCGATTCTTGACTTTCTCCCAAGGATAGTATGGTTAGAAAGTGAAATTCTTGTAGTTGTCTTTCGTGATATTCAAGATACCACTCTTGTCACCATAGATAACCTTATCCTGTATGTCGATTTTCCCAAGTCCCGGAACATCCGTACCATCCGCAACGGTTTTCCCTTCCAACACTTGCTTCATAACCCATACGGCACCATATCCGATCTTCTGAGGATCCCAGATTGAAACCACTTTGATGGACCCATCGTCCAGACCTGGACCAGCCATTGAACCCAATGAAGTCCCCACTACGGCAATCTTATCCTGCAAACCCTTCTCAGCTACTGCAAGACCAGCTCCTGGAGGATCAGAGGCAGAAGATCCGATGACTCCCTTGAGCTTGTCACCGTAGGTCTTGATCGCTTCCATAGTTTTCTCATAGGCCACTTCGGTTCGTTCATCGGATACAAGACGGTCGCGAAGCAGATACATCTTGGGATATTTCTCCTTTTGCCAAGCGATTTCAGCATCTACCCAAGAATTATGGGTTACGGCAGTAAGGTTTCCCACAAAACAAATATAGCCACCTTCATAATTCATTGCTTTAGCCAAGTTATCCATGTGATTTTGTCCGAAGACTTCGTTGGAAAACGCCTCGAAATCAAACGTGATATTCTTGGATAGGACCGATTCATGAGTAAATGTAAGAATACCTGCGTCATTTGCTTTCTTGAACGCCGGCTCCAAAGCACCCGGATCATTGGGTACGACCAAAATGGCATCCACACCCTTTGCAATCTGGTCCTCGACCAACGCTACTTGCTGGGCAGCATCGGCTTCTGCCGGATTCACCATGGTAACCTTCACCCCTCCAAGTTCCTTGGCGGCTTTCTGCATTCCGATGAATGTATTATCAAACATCGGGTGCTCTAGTTTACCGATGAGGACTATATCGAACAAATCTTCTCCACCAGAGCCCTCCTTACTCCCCGCAGCAAATACCAATGATGGGACAATAAGCAAGACCATCACGAGCATAATTAACGTACGCTTCATATGAACCTCCTTAAATCGTGAACAGTATTCACCATTTCTTGATTTTAGTATAATCCAAACATGCACATTGTCAATAAATATTAAAACCAATTTATGAGAATCCTGTGTCAATTCTCTAGAATTTTTCTCATACTGATGATAATATGTCGTCAGAGAGACATATTATATGTGTGTAATCTTGAACGTTGTTCTTTTTTTTATTCGTATTCCGTAAGATTTGAAAGTATGAGATATTAAAGGAAAATGGAAAGGATGGTTTGACATGTCGAATAGAGTTGAGAGTGTGTTCAGTCTGCTGGAGGTTTTCTGCAAAAACAATTACCCCTTGGGAATAACCACACTCTCGAATATGTTGCTAATGGGCAAAAGTTCCGTTTTTCAGATGATAAAACTTCTGGAAAAAATGGAGTACATCGAACAGGAGGAACATACTGACAAGTATATTCTCACAACCAAAATGCTCGAGCTCATGAATATTTCCATGAGCAGCTATTATCAGAGAACCAATATTCACAATTATCTGAAGAAAATATCGGATGAAACAGGCAAGTGGACCTATTTTGGTTTACGCAACAACAAGAATCGAATTGTGTACGTGGATCGATATGCCAATGAAAATGCCTTGTCCGTCTATACAAACATAGGAGACAGTCCGCTTCCCCACTGTACGGCACATGGGAAAGCTTTGATCGCATTTCTCACGATCGAGCAAATTGAAGAAGTTATTGGGGATGGTTTGGAGAAGTTCACTGACAAGACACTGACAACCAAAGAAGCCCTGCTGGATGAACTCCGGAAGATTCGCAATCAGGGATATGCCTTCGATGATGAGGAGCGTATGAAAGGAGTCCGTTGTGTGGCGGCGCCCGTGTTCAATAGTTATAAGGAAGTAATAGGTGCCATCGGTATATCTGGTCTGCTTCAAGATATGTCTGATTCAGCCATGCAAAAGCATGCAGCATATATCAAGGAGGTCGCTGACCATATGAGTGTCGTATTGGGAAATCAACTTGTCTTTTAGGTGCTGGGATAAGACCTGATCTGGCATTCTGTCGTAGCGAAAAGGAGAAATTGCATGGGAAGAACAATGGATGGCTCAAAGCCGATCTTTGTAATCAATCCCAAGAACGAGATGTACGGGAAGCATTTGCTTGATCTGGCACTCGTTGCCGACAGATCTGCTGCGGATTACGATGTACAGGTTATCCTCACCTGTTCTCCCTGTGACCTGTATCGCATCAGTGTAGCTACTGACCATCTGTTTGTGTTCGGCCAACATATCGATCCCATTGCCAGTGGCCCCACTACAGGAAAAATTCTACCGGAAGGTCTTCAGGCAGCTGGAGCAGTGGGTACCATGATCAATCACCCGGAAAGCCAGCTGCTATTCAGTGATGTGCAGAAATCCATCGTTCGTGCGCAGGCGTGTGACTTGATTTCATTGGTATTCGCGCAGACACTGGAGCAGGCAGTCGCAGTAGCCTGGATGAATGCAGACATGATTATGGTGGAGAAACCGCAATTCATCGCATCCAATACCATTCTCGACAGCAGTTATCTCAGACAGGTCACTGAGGCGGTGCATATGGTAAAAAACGATATGCTGGTTCTCCAAGGAGCCGGAATCAAATCGGGAATGGATGTTCAACAGGTGATTGCCAGCGGAGTACAGGGCACAGGTTCTTCAAGTGGTATTTTCAAGGCAGAGAATCCCCGACAGATGATTATTGAAATGATTGCGGGTGCCCGTCGCGGGTGGGATGCCCGGACAGCATAGGAAGTGTAATCACCTGTGGTACCACTTGAGAGATTATCCGAGTATACCAGAATACTGCAGTGGAGCGGGTCATGCAGACAAGTCACAAGAGAAATGACAATCTGGTACATGCCACGAGGAGTAAGAAAGATGGAACGCTACGTATTAGGTATCGATGCGGGTACTGAGAGTATCAGGAGCGGTATTTACAATGAAAAGGGAGAATGTATCAGCTTCGCGATCAGTGAGAATGCCAATATCCATCGTCATCCAGGTTGGGGTGAGCAGAATGTAGATCAGTGGAGTTCCTCAATGCTGGAATCCATTCAACTCGCATTCAAAGGCTGTCGGGTACGACCTGAGCAGATTGAGGGAGTCGGTATCGATGGAACGAGCTGTACGGTGGTGTATCTTGATCAAGAGGGGAAGCCCCTTCGTGATGCGATCATGTGGATGGATATTCGCGCTTCTCGGGAAGCTGAGGATATTGCGGCATGCGGTGATGATGCACTCAAGTACGTGGGACATGGAAAAGTGTCGGCCGAGTGGTTCCCGTGTAAGAACCTTTGGGTCAAACGGCATGAAAGAGCGATATATGATCAAGCCCATACCATATTCGAGCACACCGACTGGATGGCGTATTGGCTGACCGGAGAGATCACCGCAAATATCAATACGGTTTCGATCCGCTGGTTCTATAATGCCAAGGAAGGTGGTCTTCCCGTCTCTCTGTATGAGAAGATTGGTTTGGGTGATATTTTTAAGAAGCTTCCAAAACGAGTGGTCAGTATCGGCGAAGTCGTCGGTGGCATCAGCAAGAAAGTTGCCTCACAAACTGGCTTGCGGGAGGGAATTCCTGTGGCCGGTGGTGGAGCCGATGCCTTTATTGCCGTCATTGGAGTGAATGCTCTGAAACCAGGCAAGCTTGCCTTGATAACCGGATCCTCGCAGTTGCACATCGGTATGACCAAGGCTGAGTTGCATGCTCCTGGGATTTTCGGGACGTATCCCAGCGCTATCATTCCCGGTATGGAAGTGGTCGAGGCTGGTCAGATTTCTACCGGGTCTATTGTCAAGTGGTGGGTCTCGAACTTTCTCAGCGCCGAGCTGAAACAGGAAGCTAAGCAGCGTGGTATCGGTATCTATGCACTTCTCGATGAGAAGGCCGCCGAGATACCTCCAGGTTCGGAAGGGTTGATTGTGCTTGAGCACTGGCAGGGAAATCGCACTCCGTGGGTTGATGCGAACAGCAGGGGTGTGATTCGTGGTCTAACTTTGAAACACACACCAGGGCACATTTTCAGAGCTATCATGGAGGGCGTTGCGTACGGTACGGCGGTGATCCTGCAGCGAATGGCCGCTGGGGGAGTTTTTATCGACGAGATTATCGCCTGTGGCGGTGCAACCAAGAGTGACCTATGGATGCAGATCACGGCCGATGTGGTGAATAAGAGGATTGCGATACCTGAGGAGCAACAGGCTACTTCCCTTGGAAGTGCGATTGCCGCGACAGTGGCTGCCGGGATATATGGCAACCTGAACGAAGCTGCCGACAGGATGGTACGAATGAGGAAATTCATTGAACCCAATCCAGAGAACCATGAGATCTACAGAGAGTATATCTATCAGTATGAGGCGACGTACGAGCATCTTAAGGACGATTCCAGAAGGCTGGTAAGCACCCTCGGATAATCAGGTGATCTAAAGGGATGAAGCATGGTTTGGCTATCATCGTGGGAAAGTTATGGTATAGCTGGTGCTTGTCCTAGAAGTTGAGCAACATTTTGTTTCCTCACTACTATATGGGCTCCCGATTCATATTCCTTGTTGACCGCCTTCATTACAATTTTCGCAAAATCCGAAGGCTCCAGTAAGGTTGATTGGTCCTCATCTGGAAATAGGTTTCTTCTCATCTTTGTCTTGGTTCTAGCTGGTGAAACACAAACGGCATACAACCCATCCTCTGCCCAGCACTTTGTAGCCATTACGATAGCCGCTTTTGAAGCGCAATACTCGCCCCACGTCGCATGCACCTCGATTGAAGCGGCTGAACCGATATTGATAATCTCAAGGTCAGGATTATTCTTGAGTGCAACCGCAGTACAATAAAATGTTCCACCGATATTGATATCGATATGCTTCCTTATACATTCAAGATTCGCATTCCTTATAGATTGTGGCATCACAAAACCTGCGTTGTTGATGAGAATATTTGGTGTAAAACCACTGATAGCATTTTCGATGCTTTTTAAATCGGTTACATCCATCTCGGCATGGGAGGGGGAATACACGATATATCCTTGAGCTTCCAATAGTCTTTTTATTGCCTGGGCAATATCTCCGTTGCCTCCGGTTATCAATACTTTTCTATCCATACCAAACCCATGTCAATAGCATAAGCCCATCCCAGAAGGAATACAATGGTGCGCAGTTGCCCATAATCCATATACCCGAAAAAGGGCATACGCACACTCACTCCCCCTCTAAAAAACATCCATACCAGTCCTCGCGAACCACATGCTCTGTGCCGAGGCCCATCTCTCCCACCTGCAATCCCGTGCGTCCCAGTGTACGGGCGATCCGGTCGGAAAGCAACCGCATCTTCTGTCGTTGGATCCGCATGGCCTCTATCGGGGGAATCGGGAGCACTTGGAAGCCGACCGGGTGGATGGGGGGGGTCATACAATCTTCACGGTATCAGTCATTCGGTTCCCATCTATTGAAAAGCATAGTACCTGCAAGGATGAATAGGCAAAGGAGGATTGCTGTGCCTACAATAGGTTGCCACTCGAATGGGAAGCCTTCGATAGTCTGGATTACTTGTTCGGGAAGCTTGGCGAATGAGAAGGGCCCGATCGAGCGGATGGCTCCCATGATCGAGGCCAGTAGCCAGACCCCCAGGGTCCCGATTCCCGCCAGTATCGGTTTCCGTACCGATGCCGATATGGCAATGGTGATTATCCCTATGGCAAAGAAATAGAGAAACAGAAACAGATTGGCGTATATGAATCGGAAACCCGGAAATCCTGGAAATAGATACCACGTGTAGAACCCCATAGTCAGCATCGATCCCAAAAGGCCTGTCACCAAGAGGACCAACAAGGAAACAAACTTCGCCACGAGTATACTGATCGTTCCTACTGGCCTTACGAGAAGGAACTGCACAGATCCATCGACCTTCTCTCCAGCGACCGAACCCATCATCATGAGGATAAGCACAATGGTCCCTATTTGACCGAAATTCTTGATATACTGTTCCACCGAATCCTGATAGGTTATCTTTCCAAAAGAGATGGCGATATTCTCGGTCGCTCCGAATGCGGAGATGATATCGGGAAGATAGTAGGCTGTTAGTGGCGAGACGATACCGATAATCATACAGACCACAGTCCAGATCAAAAGCCTACTTGTCCTCACCATTTCCAAGATTTCCTTTTTTACAATCGATTTTTCAAGAAAGGTCATCACCTGCCTCCTGTATATGGTGCATGAAAACATCCTCCAGTGTCGCCTCTTGATGTTCCAATTTTTCCAACTTCCAGCCCCCATTGCCTATGAGGTTCAATATACGGCTGCTCTCCTGTGCGTACGTTTCGGATGAGATCGAAACGGTAAAATCAGAGACTGTAGCATGGAGGCCCATTTCCATTATCTGGATAAGACATTGATGCGCCGCCGTCTTACTTTCGAATTCCATATGGACGATCGGTTGGGCATGCAAACGAAGAAGGGTCTTTGTCTTCTCTTGTATCCGAATCGAGCCCTTGTTGATGATGGCGACTTCATCGCAGGTCCTCTGCACATCATCCAGGATATGGGAGGACATGAAGATGGTAGTCCTCTCCCGTAATATGGCGATCAGAGAAAGAACCTCTTTCCTTCCCACGGGATCCAAGGCTGACACCGGTTCATCGAGAAAGACAACCTTGGGGCTGTGTAGTATCGCCTGTGCAATCCCTAGTCTCTGTCGCATGCCACCCGAGTAACCACCGATCCTACGATCAGCGGCCTCCTCGATTCCGCACAGATGCAACATTTCCCGGATCCTTCGGCCCTTCTCATTCTTTTCCATTCCATACAGGCTGCCCGACAGGTCGAGCAATTCCCGCCCGGTCATCCAACTGTAATAGGAGGGTTGTTGCGCCAGGTACCCAAAGCTACCCTTGCTCCCATCGTCAACTTGGCCATTGATTCTGAAGGTGCCGGAAGTCGCGGAAATCAAACCGGTGAGTATGCGTATGAGGGTGGTCTTTCCTGCTCCATTGGGACCAAGGAATCCGAATACCCTACCCTCCTCAACCGACAAGGTGACGCCATCGAGCGCTTGTACGGATCCGTACCTCTTGGTGAGATTGCTTACTTCAATAATCGCCATCTGTTTTTCTCCCATACAGCAAATAGACTACCGGACCAAAAAGATTGATAAAAAGGAATATGAGAAGCCATGCCGACTTCGGTACTCCTTTGAATCGCTCCCTATGCAGCCAATCCCTGAGACAGATGATTTTCAGCACAAGTTCAAGGATAATAAGCGGAAGTAGCAATACAATCGTTTGTGTATCCATGATTATTGGTCTCCTTTGTTTTGTTCTTTGATAAACGCTAGTACCGTGTCCATGAATTGGTCATGCAACGGCAAATTCCTATTTTTATAAGACTGTACGAGATCTTCGTCGGTTTCTGCCCAACGCAAGAGGTGCCCCATATTCTTGATCTCTACGAATTTGACGGAATCGGGCACATTGTCTTGCCTAAAGAGATCGTCTTCTCCCACAAGCCGCTCGTCATGGTCTCCCCATACCACCAGGACAGGCATATCCAGCGATCGGAGCACCTCACTCGGATCGTATGCCATCCACGTCTGCAGATATAGTTCACGACCAAGGGGAACCAGAGAATCGACCAGCAGGTTATCCGTTTCCCGATACATGGAATTTGCTATCTCTCCCAGTCTTTTCTCCAGAATGGGAGCGGCTTCGCTATCCAATCGTCCTATTTGTTTTACCATCTGCCGATCGATCGGATCACCATTTCCCGCAACGGATATCGCAAAATCGATGGGGAAAGCTTTCGCTGCAAGAAGGCCGATGAGAGAGCCTTCCGAATGGCCTACCACTCCCAATGCGCCGGTGGTATGTTCGGATTCCAAATACTCGAGCCATGCCACTGCATGATCGACATAGTCGTCGAAGGTCCCCTCAACAAGTACGGATTCGTCGTCTACGATGCTCTCTCCTACTCCCATCTTGTCATATCTGACAGAAGCGATTCCGGCTTCATACAATCGTCTGGCAAGCAGCCAGAGACTATCATTGCTTTCAACGATCAGCTCAGAGTTTCCATCCCTGTCGGTGGGTCCAGAACCGGCTACTATCAGTACCGTCGGGAAAGGTCCCTCTCCTTCTGGAACCAGGTGGGTCCCGTACAACATGCCCTGTGCTACCGCCACAGAAACCGATTCTCCAATTCGTGGGGGCTGTTGTAGTTTACGATGTTCCACGGTGTATCTGCCCGGTCTGAGCATTACCTCACCGCTCTTGTTGTCATAGAGGATCTTTCCATCGAAACCCACTTCTTGTGGCGTCAAGAGGAAACGCATGACAGAGGTACCGAGGCCAATCTTGAATGACCATTGTTCGGCCGACAAACGCAGATCATCTACCGGAATATCCATTGCCAGCAGTTCCGGAATAGAAAGATATACCGTATTGTCCTCTGCCTCCATATGGATGAAGAATTTCGTTTCATCGATGGTGACGATACCTTCCCATCGGTTGTCTTCGAGAACCATATCGCTTCTGCTACATCCCTGGAACACTACAAGAGTCAGCAAGAAGAGTATGACATAATTACGCATAGTGACCTCACAGCATGAAGTCTAGCCGTACCGCGAAAGTAAAAATAGTCGGGAAATATACGTAATCGGGGAGATTTTGGTTACGTAGTGTTACGTATCTGCATGAAGGAGTGGGTCAACTCGGCCCGATTAGAGACTGAACATTTCTTGCATATCCGATACACATGAGTCTCTACGGTCCGTGTGGAAATGCTTAGGAATCCGGCAATCTCCTTATACGGGTGTCCCTTTACCAGGTAGGTGACGATTTGCAGCTCACGTGGGCTTAATCCATATGTTGTCCCGAAGAAATCCAAAGGGTCGACAATCGGGTCCCGTTCGGTCGAGGAGGCCTCCCTCAGATACATCAGTACATCGTTGACACACCAGATCAGGATAAAGATCGCTGTCGCCAGAGAGTCGTACACAGGTTTATAGCTGGCGGGAAAGAAGGTGAACAGAAGCGCATACAGCCCGAACAGCAGATAAGCGATCGCCGAGATACTCATAAACGATTGCATGCGTTGCACCCGGTAGGTCGTGACTTTGGTCGTGCGGATCCTATACATGAGGAAAGCAAGGCCGATCGCTACATTCACCAGAGTGGTAAACAGTGGACCGAGAAAGAGGATATTGAGGAACATGATGGGAACCACAAGGATCGCTATGCCGGATGCGATAAGGAAACCGGTCTTCTTTACCCTATTGGAGACGGTGCCCTGTTCGATGGAACCCAACAATGTGACAATCCTGTAGATGATGATGATAGAGATAACAACCCGCATGATACCAATGAAGGTGAGGAGCACCATATGGTAGGAATCGAGGAATGTGTTGTGGACAAATCCGATGAACTGCAGCACGAACCAGAACCAAGAGATAGCGACATACCAGAGGTATTGTTTGCGGTACTCTTCATACTCCTCCTTTTGTGCCAAGTAGGAAAGTATGAACGTGCCAAAGAGGGATGTGAATCCTAGGATGCTCAACCAAAAGGTAAGGAGGTTCATGCAAAAAGGCTCCTTGATTCTACAACTTTACAACAGTAATATGCAGGGTTGAAACCATCCTGTCCACCCCTTTGGGGTAGTTGGGCACGATTAATCGTGGCGAGGGTAAAGCAGATCCAGGAGGTTGTGTGGAAATTGTTCCCGACACCCGAATTCGATGGGGAGTAACCAACCCTTGATGCTATCGTTAAAGCAAACACGAAGAAGGAAGGCGAAACATATTTGAACATCAGTTTGGACATGGTTTTCACCACCTGGCGTGCCCATTCGGGTAAAAGGAGCGATTTCACAAGAAGAAGCGAAGGACCGCCTTGATGTACCATCTGACATGCAATTACATTACGTTGGCGTGTCTACTTTTATTGACAGCTACAGACTTTCTGCAACAACCTTGAAAAGGTGTATATTTTAATGCTTAAATTCCTTGATTATGTGTGTTAATATTAACATACAAAACCTTGAAAACGTGGATTTGGGAGGTTCGTACAATGAAAAGAAAGATCTATGCAGATATGGTAGGATGGAAACGGGAAGAAGACGGACAGACAGCATTGTTGATCGATGGGGCTCGTCGTGTAGGGAAGAGCTATATAGTAGAGGAATTTGCGAAGGCTGAGTACAAGACCTATATCATGATCGACTTCAACCGTGTCAGCAAAGAAGTCACGGACCTCTTCATAACCCACCTCGAAGACTTGGATACATTCTTCCTGTACCTTTCAAATTACTATAATATAACGTTGCATGAACGGGAAACGCTGATCATTCTCGATGAGGTGCAGCTCTTTCCGCGAGCACGGGCGGCAATCAAGTATCTTGTAGCCGACGGCCGGTATGACTATATCGAAACCGGATCCCTCATGAGCATTAAAAAGCATGTGGAGGATATTGTCATTCCCTCGGAAGAACGTCATCTCAGCATGTATCCTCTGGATTTTGAGGAATTCCTGTGGGCTCTCGGACATGAGACACTAATGGACCTCATCAGGAAGTGTTTCAAGGATATGAAGCCGTTGGGACAAGCCCTTCATCGAAAAGCCATGGATTATTTCAGGCAGTACCTCATTGTGGGAGGGATGCCCCAAGCGATCGAGGCATATGTGGGTACCCATGACTTTGCCAGGGTGGACCGAGTGAAACGGGATATCCTCGCACTCTACCGATCCGACATTGTTAAGCACGCAAAAGGTTATGAAATGAAGGTTGAACAGATCTTCGACGATATCCCCTCGCAACTCCGAAAGCACGATAGAAAATTCAAGCTGTCGTCGTTGAAAAAAGAAGCCCGCATGCGGGATTATGAAGATGCATTGTTCTGGTTGGGTGATGCCATGATCGCAAACATGTGTTACAACTCCAGTGCGCCAGATATCGGATTGAGACTCAACATGGACCGCTTGACGCTGAAATGCTATTTGGCCGATACGGGGCTTCTTATCAGTCACGCATTTGACGAAAACGGCATTGTGAGTGAAGAAATCTACAAGAAGATCCTCTTCGACAAGCTGGAAACCAATCTGGGAATGATCATGGAAAATATGGTGGCGCAGATGTTGGTAGCAAGCGGCCATAAGCTGTATTTCTATTCCAACTCATCCCGCGATGATGCCGCGTCCCGAATGGAGATCGACTTTCTGATTGCAAAGAGCAAGATCAGCAATAGGCACAACATTTCTCCCATTGAGGTAAAATCGGGTAAGAACTACACGCTGGGTTCGTTGAAAAAGTTCAGGTCAAAGTATGCGCGGCAACTGCATACTCCCTATGTGCTGCATACAAGCGATGTGAAGGAGGATGAAGGAATCACCTATCTCCCCCTCTATATGGCTCCGCTATTGTAACGCCGCCAATGGGTCCATGCTCACACAGGTGGGGGGAGGGAAAGGGAAGGCTGTACCGGCTCGCCTACCACCCCTGCGCGCCTATCGGCTGATCGGCTCCTGTCCCTCGCTCCCCTACGGTCCGCAGGCCGGAGCCGGCCAATGCGGCGCGACCCCTTCAAGATATGCTGTCGGTATATGGAAAACGGATCTGATTGTGCCGGGGCGGAGTGGATTTTTCTCCTGGTTTCGAAGGTCAAGAATTAAACTAGCTCCAGTAACCGAGTCAGTGGAAACACCAACAGTAATGCTGGAGTAAAATTGAGTACACTCAATTCCTTTATCTGGAGGATTCTCAACCCAATGGCGAAGGTGATGAGGCCTCCAACGGCTTGGAAGTTGGCAACCATGCCAACTGGCAACATACTGAGAAATCCACCTGCGACATAGAACAATAGCACTTGGAAAAGCATCTGCGGAATTGCAATCGCGGAAATCAGAATGCCCAGGATCGATGAGAATGAAAATGAAGTGAAGAAATCCAGGATAGCTTTGGCATACAGGATGGAGTGATCACCAGTCATTCCGGCTTGCAACGAACCAAAAATACCCGTCCCGCTTGCACAAAACAGCACTACCAGAGAGAGAAACAGACTACGGTTCTCCACTTTACACAAAGGCCCGAGTCTTCCCACCAATTTGGTTGCCCGCTCTTCCAACTTACCAAGCTCACCCACTATGGTTCCTAGAATCAAGGAAAGAATCACCACCAACAGGTTGTCCAATTTAATGATATTGACAAGGCCGATGCTTAAAGCGCAGAGCCCCAACACTGGAGGAAGGGCTTTGAGCAGGGATTTGGGGAGATATTTGGCCAGCAGGATTCCGAGTATTCCTCCTGCGGCGATGCCGCCTCCGTTGGCCAGGACACCGAAGGGAATCATCGGGAAGTCTCGGGAGGAAGCTTTACCGAGGTCTCCCGTATGCGGAGCTCAACATCCAGACATGTATCCTGAGCCTCCCTTCCCTCAATAAGCTCGCTCAACGTCCGTACCGACTCCTGACCCATTTTTATAAGGTGTAGCTCGATATAGGTGAAAGTATAATCGGCTTTGCTCTCATTGGTATCGAACAGCACCACAGAAATATCCTCGGGGACCCTGTAACCCAATCGCTTCGCTTGAGCGGTAAAACCATTCGCAACCGCTTGGGTCATGGTGACCACGCCATTGCAATCGACAAACCGTCCTTTCAATACCGAAGCAGCATCCACACCATGCTTGTGCCCATACCCGGTAATCACAACCAGATTCGGATCATAGGGAATACCAGCCTCTTCCAAAGCCTTGAGATAGCCTTTGTATCGCTCGATAGAGGAAAAGGAGTACATGGAAGGTTTTAGATGGTTAGCCAACAATTCTGTGTTTGAACAAGGTATATCCCAGAAACTTGCAACAAAAGCGATTCTCCGCCGCCCAAGACTGACAAGATGTTTGGTAGCCAGATATCCGCCGCCTTCGCCATCATGGTATACATGAGGGACTCCGGGGATAATTCCTTTTCTGGCAGTCACCACCAAAGGAAGATCCCTGAAGCTTTTCAGCGCGGGAATGTTTTCGGCTTTGGCGACCGGGATATATATCAACCCATCCAGGATGGATTGGCTGAATCTGTCGATGATCTGCTTCTCGATCTCCATCGAGCCTTCGCTTGAACCTAGCAGTACCAGCTTCCCTAGGTTACGTGCTTCACGCATCACCCCTTCGGCAATCATGGCAAAAAAAGGATGGGTGATTTCTGGAACAATCAGACCGATAACGCCCGAGTTATGACCTTTGATGAATCGTGCGGCAATACTTGGCCTATACCCGGTTTCCTGCAGGACCTTCCGGATTATTACCTCATTCGACGGTCGAACCGACTGCCCATTGAAGAATCTGGAAAGAGTAGCGATGGAAACTCCGCTCAATCGGGATATGTCTTTGATGGACAGTTGGCTTTTCTTTTCATTTTCACGCATGATCATAGTATATGGAACAATTTCCATTTTCACAATACATGAAATTGATTATCAATAAACGTTTTATCAAAACTTACACTATGAGGAAACAAATAAAACTTAAAATTTACTATAATTGTTAAATATTTTTTATATACTTATATGGTAAATATTTATAAATTTATTATTATGTATTGACAGGAATAAAATGTGTGGTATTATTGGAAATACAGAACTGTAAACGTTTATCAATTCAACTTGGAGGACCACAATTTTGAAGTTTGTAATCAATCCATCAACCCTCAATGGACAAGCCCGCATCCCTGGAAACAAGTCTGGAACAGCTCGGGGAATCGTATTCGGGTCACTTGCAAGTGGAACCACCACGCTAATTAATCCGCTGACCAACTTGGATAGTTATTCTATCGTAAAGATGATGACTGCACTTGGAGCGAAAATCGACACATCCGATGATGGAAAATGGATCATCGATGGCACAGGTGGTAACTTGAAGGTTCCAGCCTGTGTCCTTGATGCAGAAAATTCTGGTACCGGCTTCTACTTTCTGTTGGCACTTACCGGTTTGATACCTGGTTACAGCGTGCTGACCGGCGACTACCAAATCTGCTATCGTCCAGCGCAGCCGATGATCGATGCCATCAACAAACTTGGTGGGCAAGCCTTCTCAACGAGGGGAACCGGAACCGCTCCAGTAGTAGTCAAAGGCCCTTTCAAAGGAGGAGAGATCTCGCTGCCGGGGGTAAACTCCCAGTGGATGACTCCCTTCCTTTGTGCCTGTGCCATGGCGGAAGAGGACACTCTGATCCATGAGACGAACCTGCTTGAGCGACCCTATGTGGATATGACCATCGGTATGCTCAAACTTGCTGGAATCACAATCGAAAACCGCAATTACGACGAATTCTTCATCTCTGGTAGACAACAATTCAAACCCTTCACGTATACTCTGCCAAGCGACTGGGGTACCTCGGGATATCCGCTCATCGCAACAGCTATCACCAAGGATTCCAAGGTAACCTTCCACGGTCTGGACCTAGGTGATTACGCGGGAGAAAAGGCCTTCATTCAAATCCTAGAAGACATGGGAGCCAAACTGGAGGTCGTAGACAACGGAAAAGGTGGAATAACCGTAGAAGGAGGCTATGAACTCCAGGGCATAGAAATTGATTGCAGTGGAACCCCTGACGCCGTACCTATCCTCTCTGTCCTAGGTTGTTATGCCAAAGGAAAAACAGTGCTGAAAAATATTGGGGCTTGCCGTCTGAAGGAAACCGATAGGGCTAAATCCATTCGGGAAGAGCTTGAAAAGATGGGTGCGAGGTTTGATGAAACCATGGATACCCTCACTATTTATCATTCGAAGTTGCACGGTGCTAAAATCAACGGGCACCATGACCACCGGATTGTAATGGCAACGACTGTGGCTGCTTTGATTGCCGACGGACAGAGTGAAGTGGACCATGCAGAATATGCAGCGGTCTCCTTCCCAAATTTCCATGAATTGATGACCTCAATCAATGCTGATATCAAACGTTTGTAAAAAAGGAGAAAACGATGAAAAAACTGTTCTTATTACTCTTGGTTCTCTGTATCGTATTGGTTCCCGTTCTGGCTCAGGGAGGAGCGGAGACCACCGAAAAACCAGCCGAGCCTCAGCTCAAGAGAATTTCCATTGGTACCGCTGGTACCGCCGGATCCCTGTATCCCATGGGTGTGGCAATGTCCGAGACCATAACAAAGCATGTTCCGGGAATTGCAAGCACTGGAGAAGCGACAGCCGCCTCGGTTGAGAATATCAGGAATCTGACCAGTGGCAAACTCGCTATGGGTATCTCCCAAAGTGACATAGCCTGGCTTGCTTTCAATGGACAGGGTGATTTTGAGAAGCGCAAGGCCGACGACCTTCGTTCATTGTTCAGCACTATCTACAGTTACGTCCAAGTATTTACTCGCGCTGAGAGTCCGATCAATACTATTGCCGATTTCAAGGGAAAGGCAATTGGTGTAGGCGCTGCCGGAAGCGGTGGTGAGATGGCGGCTCGTATGCTCCTGAACTTCCATGGTATTACGTACGATGACATCAGGCCGCAGTTCATCCCCGAGAGTGAAGCTGTATCCGCGTTGAAAGACAACAAGATTGCTGCCTTCATCTGTACCCACCCACTAAAATCCGCGGCTCTCATGGATCTGACCACCTCCATAAAAGTCAAGATGATATCATTCGAAGACGACAGTCTTTACAAAGCCTTCCCATTCTGGACCCGATATGAGATTCCTGCAGGAACCTATGCAAATATTGACACCGCTGTAACCGTACCCATCAGTCGGGTGGTCATGCTGACTTCAACCAAAGCCGGCTTATCGGATGAAGAGGTATATAATATTGTCAAGGCCATTTGGGAAAACCGAAATGAATGGGGAAGTGTGACTGCGGCCGTTTCGAATCAAGTCGTCCTCGAGACCGCTTTATCCGAGATTCCCGTTCCCTTCCATCCCGGTGCCATCAAGTATTACAGGGAAAAAGGTTTCACAATTCCTGCTTCTTTGATTCCTTCCGGAACAAAATGAGAGGTATTGAATCTTTGTGGCACAAGCTGGGCTTGAACGGCTGCACATGCGTAAAGGCGCAAAGGGGAATAGGATTCTCCTTTGCACTGCCGGCATCCGCTTGCCAAACAAATCGTCAAGATATTTCTTTCTCAATCTTCCCATCAGGGAATAGGTCGAAGTACTGTTGATTGTAGTGCAGGATACATCTTTGTTTGTTAGATGTATCCTGCTTATGTAAGGAGAGTCCTTTCGTGCAAAATTTGAAATCTGGGAAAGAGACCTTTTTTGGTTGGCTCTTGTTGCTTTTATCTGTAAGTATCTGTTTGTTCCATATCTTTATCAGCACCAATACTGCTGTAAGTGTAATGCAAAGCAGGGTGTTGCACCTCTTTTCCCTGACGTTTTTGTGGTACCTCTATAAGACGCAGAATGCCCAGAAAAAGGTGGCAAAGCTCACTTTTTCCGCAATATCAATCTTAATACTTGCACTTTGGATATATTACATGACGCAGACCACCCGTACGATGCTCATGGACAAAGGTATCTGGGGCATCTCCTCGTTGGATATGGTGGCGGGGCTGATATTGATTCTTTTGATATTGGAAACATCCCGCCAGGCCATTGGTCTGGCGTTACCCATCATAGCCGTCGTCTTTCTTGCCTACGCGGTATTCGGTCCCTTTCTTCCCAATATCATTGCCCATCGCGGGTATGATCTGACCTATATCACAAGTTACGTTTGCTGGACCAATGAAGGAATCTTTGGTACACCAATCGGAGCTGCGGTCTCATTTGTCGTTCTGTATATTATTTTTGGGGAATTGCTTGATAAATTCGGGGCTGGAAAATTTTTCATCGATATCGCCTACGCTCTGACTGGGAGAATGCGGGGAGGTCCGGCGGAAGCGGCTGTCCTTTCCAGTGCACTGATGGGTTCAATCAACGGTTCGGCGGTTGCCAATGTCGTGACCACCGGGACATTCACCATTCCTTTGATGAAGAAGGTCGGGTACAAAAAAGACTATGCGGGGGCGGTTGAAGCTGTTGCTTCGACAGGTGGACAAATCCTTCCTCCTGTCATGGGAGCCGCCGCCTTTGTCATGGCCGACATGACCGGTATCGCCTATTCAACCATAATCATCGCAGCCTTGATTCCTGGAATCCTCTACTATGTAAGTCTGGCCGCCGCTGTCTACTTTGAAGCCGGCAGGTTGGGGATAAAGCCGGAGGAAAGTTCGAAGTTGCAGAGTGCGAGACTTATTCTCAAGCAAGGATACTATCACTTGATCCCCATTGTGGTGTTGATTACCTGTTTGTTGGGCTTTGGCTTTTCTGCCAGTTACTCCGCGATTTTCTCCATAGCCTCTATCCTTATCGTTGGAATTGCCCGAACGTATATTCGGGAGAGACGATTACCATTGAAAGAACTGAAGGATGTGGCTCTCCATGCAGCAAAATCCTCGATACCGGTTACCATCGCGTGTGCATCGGCCGGTATAGTCATAGGCATTGTAAGCATGACAGGATTGGGGGTGCGTTTTGCCCAGATAGTCTTCCAGCTTTCGGGAGGGAATCTATTCCTAATGCTGTTCATGACTATGATCGCCTGTATAATTTTAGGTATGGGTCTACCATCAACCGCGGCTTATGTCATTGCAGCAACGGTAGCCGCCCCGGCGTTGTTGGCAGCGGGCATTTCACCTATTGCTTCAAACCTTTTCGTATTCTACTTTGCGATCATCTCGTTCATTACCCCTCCAGTAGCGATGGCGGCCTATGCAGCCTCGGGTATCGCCGAGTCCGATTCCATGAAAACCGGAGTCCAAGCCTTCAAATTGGGCATCGCTGGATTCATCATCCCCTTCCTCTTCATCTACTATCCAGGTTTGCTTATTGTGGGGACTTCGTCAACAGAAACGATATATGCTCTGATTATCGCCCTATGTTCAGTCCTTCTCATCGCGGCTTCCTTTGAAGGTTGGGTGGGAGTTCATATCAACCCCATATTGCGTATCATCATGTTCGTGCTGGGAGGCATTACGTTGATCCCCATCCCCATCGCCGATATTGTAGGTCTTGTTGGAGCTGCCGTGGTGGTGGTGATTCTGGTTATGATGAATAGAAAAGCTAAAACAACCACATCGCCTTCTTAGCGTGTCCTATGTTGCGTATCCAATGCTCCCGAAGTGCCGGGTACTGGAAGTTTTTCATGGTACCCGATTTCTACAACTCCCTTCAGAAACGCCCAACAATCCCACTTTTCAGCCGGGATTTGGATCTTCCCTGGTACCGATTGTCGATCGTCTCAAGGTTGTGTTGATTCGACGAGTGGAAAAGACATTTTTACCACACAACCCTTGGAATCCATCCTGTTCTTAATCGATATTGTCCCATGGTACTTTTTGACTATTCCATACACAAGTGACAAACCCAATCCAGTATTTACACCATTGTGCGATTTCGTTGAATAGAATGGAGTAAAATAGTCTTTGCTGAGATCTACCCCATCTCCGGAATCCAGAACTTGCAATTCCAGATAGTGTTCACTATTTACGAAGACCCTTTCAATTATGATATCGATAGTTCCATCCCTATGGATTGACTCAAAACTATTCTTGATGATGTTCAATAAGGCTTGTTTGAATTCATTTTCATTGATGTTGACAATAGTATTCCTGTCCTTCTCAACAAAGTTGATCGTGATATCCTTCAACTTTGCATTCACACTTAACAGGTCAATCATCTCCTTCACCAATTCATTGATATTGATATCTTCAGGAGAAACCTTTTCCAAATTGGAGAAATTCTGAAGGTTACTGACAATTTTATTGATGAAGGTCACCTGTTTTGACAACTGATCCACGATTGCCAGAAGATCCGGATCATTGAATCTGAATCGTATATTTGTGAGATAGTTGCTTATGATATCCAGCGGATTGTTGATCTCATGGGCAACACCAGCGGACAACAGTCCGACCGATGACAGTTTTTCAGACAAGTGGTGGTTTTGCTGCAAGTAGTCATACTCGGTGATATCATAGAAGATCAGCATCGACCCGATCTTTTCATTGCCATCGTAGATTGGTGAGTAATGAACATTGTATATGCCTTCTACCCCATGAATGTGAAGTGAAAGATGATACGTAGTCTGTTCGGAAGTTTGAGACAGCTGGTTCAATATGACATTCTTCGTAGTGTCGGACGTTTTATCTAGGAGGATACTTCCGGGCTTATCAATCATAGCTTTCAGATTCACGTCGAAGTTGCTCACAAAATATTTGTTCGCGAGTTTGAGAATGCCTTTGTTATTCAGGATTATCAGATTGACCGGAAGATTTTCAAGTATCGCTTCATTATATTTGATCAAATGATAGAAGGAATCTGAAGGGTCCACGGTCTCTGGAGTTTCGGATAGTTGCGTATATGCCATTTTGATGATTTGCATCTTCCCAATACTCTGGATGTCTTCGGTGAGAATGTTTGTTCCATTCCGTATGATTGAGACTCTATCGGAGATTTCGAATGCCCAGTCAATCTTATGGGTCATGATGATGATACAACTTCCATCTGCCTTCAGCTTTTTCAGAACAATCTTGAGCTTTTGATAATACTCGACAGAGAGTTTGTCCAAGGATTCATCGAGTATCAGCACTCTTGGATTATTTTTAATTTTTGCCAGAATAGCGATAAGGGCACGTTCCGAGAGCGTAAGGTTCTTAATCAACTGTTGAACATCCATGGATATTCCGAATTCCTGAAGATATGATTCAGCCATGGCATTGAGTTGCTTTTTCAGAGTAAGAGAAAAAAACGGAGTGGTATGATCATTGAAAAAAAGAGTCTCAGCGATGCTGAATAAAGGATTCAGCATCAATTGTTGATGAACAAATCGTACTCCCTTCTTTTTTGCGACCTTAGTCTGAATATGTGAATACTCGTTATCGCAGAGAGAAATTGTCCCCGAATCCGGTCTGGCCAAGCCGCAGAGAATCAATCCCAGACTCGATTTCCCGGCACCATGTTCTCCGATTACGGCATGTATGCTGTTGCTATGAAAGCTGATATTGATACGATTCAGCACTCTCACTTTATTATAATTGAGCCGTACATCTTTGATATCAACGAGCTTTTCATACATATTACACTAGTCCATACTTCTTCAGTTTCAGATACAGGGTATTTCTACCCATATTCAGATATTTGGCTGCCTCGGACTTATTGTTGTTGGTTTTGCGCAGTACGTTTTGTATCAATTCCTTTTCCTTCTGTTGAACCAGGCTCAGTGAATTATGTATCTGGGATCCACTGACTTCGATACCTGGTGGCAGATCTTCCAGCATGAGCTCCTCGCTCTGAGAAATAGTCACTGCATAGAGAAGCGCATTCTTGAGTTCCCGGATATTCCCCGGCCAAGAATAACCGATAAATACGGAAAGGACCTCGGGAGACAGTCGCTTATGAGGCAAAGAAGTGTTGTCGGTTATCCTGTTCAACAAATGATGAATAAGGTCTTCAATATCTTCCTTACGCTTCCTCAGAGGGGGGATTTGCAGCATTCCTCCATTCAACCGGTAGAACAGATCTTCCCTGAACATCCCCTCTTGCACCATTGTCGGGAGATCCTTGTTTGTGGATGCCAGGAACCGTACACTGATCTTCCTCGTCTCATTACCGCCGATTCTTCTGATTTCCTGGTTCTGAAGTACTCTGAGTATTTTTGCTTGTAATGTTTTCGGCATGTCCCCAATCTCATCAAGAAGCAGGGTTCCACCATCCGCTTGCTCGAAGACTCCCCTATATTCCGAGGAAGCCCCGGTATACGCACCCTTTTCATGACCGAACAGTTCATTATCGAGGAGACTCTCGGGAAAGGCCGCACAGTTGATCTTTATGAAATTCTCCGCGCGCCTATTCGAATTCTTATAGATATATTCGGCCAAGCCTTCCTTTCCCGTACCATTTTCACCGATGATCAGGATGGTGATATCGGAAGCGGCAAGCTGTTTTGCCCGATGCAAGACGTTACAGTACTCGGCATTTTTGCTTTGCAGAAGGATAGGTGCACCGTTCAGGTCATAACTTACCCCTTCCTGTGCTTTTTGCTCCACCTTATGCTCTGTCGCCGAATCGATGATCGTACAAAGCGTGTTGAAATCGATCGGCTTGCTCACAAAATCGAATGCACCGAGTTTGATTGCCCTGACAGCAGCTTCTACGGTGGCATATCCCGTTATCATGATGACAGGAATACAGGGATAGATCTCTTTCAGCTTCTCCAGAGTCTCCACCCCATTCTCATTTCCCAACTTGACATCAAGCAAGATGATATCGATGTCTTCCTTTTCCAAGACAGAAAATGCATTTTGTGTGTTCTTTGCATAAAAGAGGTAATGCCCGACAAATGAAAAATTGTCTTTGAGGACTTGGAACAGCTGGTGGTTATCGTCAATGAACAGGATATCCAATATCTTTTTCTCCCCACATAGGTATAACTCTGACAATTTCAGTACAATCTGAACAAACACTGTCCTATTTTAGGACAACTGAAGTATAAAAAAAATGAAATCTCAATGTATGAAGTTGTAATATTCATACCACATACACAATATGCGTGGATATAGTGCCTCTTGGCATAGTACTTGCATTGGATGGAGAAGGAACAATATTCATCAAAAAGGAGAAAACATGAAAAAGGTACTGTCAATCTTGCTAATCTGTTGTTTGGTTGCGGCTTCGCTTTTCGCCGCAGGATCCAAAGAAACTCAGGGAACTTCCGGGGAGAAGAACATAAGTGATTTGAAGATCGTTCTGATCCTTCCCGGTCCCATCAATGACCAGTCGTGGAATGCCACCAACTATGCCGGCCTCGTAGCATGCAATGAACAGCTTGGAACAAGGATGGAGTATATCGAGAATGTTCAAGCCTCGGATTACGAATCGACTTTCAGGAATTACAGTGAAAGGGGATATGATCTGATTATGGCAGCGGGAACACAATTCGATGATGCGGCCAACAAGGTGGCGGCTGAGTATCCCGACACGACATTCTGCGTGGTGAATGGATTCAAGGCCGATTATCCCAATGTATCTCCCATATTCCCAAAGGAATACGAAGCAAGCTACATTGCCGCTCTGATCGCTGGTGAAGTGACTGTAAATGGAAAATTCGCCACAATAGGTGGATTCCCCAATGAAGCAATGGAAAAGTTATTGGACGTCTACGAAGCAGTCGCAGTGGCTATCGCTGTTGATCGTGGGATCGCTGGTGCCTCGGCTACCAGATCATATGCGAACAGCTGGGATGATATAGCTCTTGGCAAGCAGATGGCTGAGACAATGATCGACAATGGTGCCGATACACTGTTCGTGTATGCCAACCAGGTGGGTCTTGGTGCGATCCAGGCGACGAAGGAAAAAGGAAAGCGGTTTGTCGGTTTCTCCAGCAATCAGAATGATATCGCACCCGGTACTGTAGTTGCTTCCGTCATTTTCGATTTCGAGTCATTCTACACCTGGGCTGTCGAGAGATTCTATGAGGGAACTCTCTCAGGAGGACAGGTGCATGAAGCCGGAATCGCAGAAGGGATCTTCAAGCCAATATATCCCGATGGATTCTCGGGGGATATCAAGGGAAGAGTCGATGCAGGCATCGCAAAAGCCCTCACAGGGGAAATTGATTTCCAGTCAATGTTCAAGTAGAAGATACTAGCATACAATATCCCGATTTCGATCGGGATATTGTGTCTTTCAAGGATATGGGACTGCAAGGTAGTCTCCTGTGGACATACCGGCCTTCCCTTCCTTCAAGCTTACAAAAGGAACATTCAACATGTAATCCTTTCAGGGAAAAGATATGAGTACACCTTTTTTTGAATTAAAGAACATTTCGAAGTATTTTGCAAAAGTCATAGCAAACAAGGACGTCTCCTTATCGGTGGATAGGGGTGAGGTGCTCGCACTTCTCGGAGAAAATGGTGCTGGAAAGAGTACCTGCATGAAAATCCTCTATGGCTTGTATCAGGCAGATGAAGGAGAAATCTTCAAGGAAGGTGAAAGAATCTCGATACGGACCCCAAGGGATGCGATGCGGTATAAGATTTCGATGATACAACAGCATTTCTCCCTCGTCTCGGCCCACACGGTCACAGAAAATATCATACTCGGCAATGTGAAAGGAAAAATCAACTGGAAGGAAGCAGAAAATACCATACAACAACTTGCACACAGATATGGATTCAATGTCGATGTACGAAAAAAAATACAAGACCTCTCTGTGGGAGAGCAACAGAAAGTGGAAATTCTTAAATCGCTCTACCTCGATGCCAATCTGTTGATCATGGACGAACCGACGGCTGTCCTCACTCCACAGGAAATCGACAACCTGATGGAATTTGTGGAAAATTATTCCCGGAAAGGAAATGCTGTCATATTCATTACCCATAAATTGAAAGAGGTCATGCATGTCGCCAACAGAATCATTGTGATGAGATCCGGAAGAATACATGGTAATGTCTTGAAAGAAGCAACGAATGAAATGGAATTATCCAGGATGATGATCGAACATTCGATCGAAGAGTTGGATAAGGGAGAAGACAAACGTGAAGCAGGTGAGGTGTGTCTTTCAGTCCAGGGCCTCACAGTGGTACCGCGGAATGAAGTCCCGTTGTTACATGATGTTGATTTTGATATTCATAAAGGTGAGATTTTTGGAATTGCCGGAGTCTCAGGAAATGGACAGCAGGAACTTTGCATGACGCTTTGTGGCGCAATGAAACCTACATCGGGTTCGATCCTACTGAATAATGAGGATATTACCCATCTCTCGATCAGAAAAAGGATAACCCTGGGAATAGGGTATGTCCCATCGGATAGACACCGGTACGGAATGGTGATGGATATGAATCTTTCCGAGAATATGTTCTTGAAAGCCAGCTATTCCAAAGAATGGAACAATAATGGAATAATAAACAGGAAAAAACTCGCTGAGACTACATCTCGGATGTTGCACAAATACGATGTAAAAGCTCCAGGACCGTACGCATTGGCACGGGAACTCTCCGGAGGGAACCAGCAGAAAGTTATTGTCGGCAGAGAGGTTGAGTTTTGTGGTGATTTCATCATCTTTGACCAGCCGACCAGGGGATTGGATCTCGGGGCGATCAATAATGTGCATTCGGCTATACTGAAAGAGAAAAAGAATAACAAAGCGATCATGTTGGTTTCCACTGAATTGTCGGAAATTTTCGCCCTGTGTGATAGAGTCGCCGTTTTCTATAAAGGAAAGATTCAGGGAATCTTCAGGACTTCCGAGCTCGATAGTCAAAAGATAGGCCTATTGATGGCCGGTTATACACATCAGGAAGTGGTATGATGGATAAGAAAACTCGAGATATTTTAATCACGAACTTTTTTGCTGTGGTATTGGGTTTGATTCTGAGCGGTATCATGATTCTTTTTCTGAAGAAGAATCCATTCAGTGTCTTCGGCATTCTCTTTTCTTCCATGTTCCGCGACGGATATACGATCGGAGAAATATTCGTAAAAGCCACCCCGCTCATCTTCACCGCATTGGCTTTTGCCTTCACGTTCAAAGCCAATTTGTTCAATATCGGCGCCCAAGGCCAGTTCTACATAGGATCCATCACGGCTGTGTCGGTATCGCTTCTCATACCTTCCGCTCTAGCGATTCCTGTAGCGATTGTCCTGTCGTTTCTCGCCGGTGGGCTTTGGGGAGGCTTCATGGGTGTGTCCAAGGCTAAGTTCAAAGCAAACGAGTTTCTCATCAGTATGATGAGCACGTATGTTGCGCTCAATCTGATGAATTATCTGCTAAGGACGATATTGATGGAGAGCAAAGGGGAATATCCGCAAACCGAATCACTGGCAAAAAGTACATGGTTGTTCAAAATCGTGCCGCATACACGACTTCATTTCGGATTCATCCTGGCTATACTCGCTGCGGTAACCGTCTGGCTCATCCTGTACAGGACAACATTCGGTTTTCGGATACGAGCGGTAGGACAGAATCAGGAAGCTGCCAGGATGAGCGGAGTCAATCCCGAGATTATCTATATCATCTCCTTCATCATCAGTGGAGGATTGGCGGGACTTGCCGGAGTGACAGAAGTGAATGGCGTTCAGCATATGCTCTTGCAAGGCTTCAATCCTTCCATCGGAGCTCTCGGGATCGGAATCGCAATATTGGCGAATGGGAATCCTATTGGCATTATCTTCGCTTCAATCCTCTTCGGGGCACTCCATGTGGGAGGAACCATCATGGGTCAGTTATCCGGAGTTCCTTCGAGTATCATCAACTTGATGGAGGGGTTTGTCATGGTATTCGTGATCATATCCTATTTCGTACGTAGAAAATGGGAAATGAACAGGGATAAGAAGCTGCTTATGGAGGGGAATGTATAATGTTGATCAACTTGTTTTCCAGGGCTGTATTGATGAGTACCCCTCTTCTACTCGGGTCCTTGTCGGAAGTGTTCTCAGAAAGAACAGGCGTGATGGTTACTGCAATTGAAGGAATATTCCTGATGGGTGCATGGGCAGGTTTTACCGCCGCCTATATAACAGGAAGTTTGGCTATGGGGCTACTGTATGCTGCCCTTTCAGGATTGCTCGTAGCAATGCTCTATGCCTATATCGTGGTGACGCTGAAACAGCATCAGATTGTAACGGGAACCGCCATCAACATTCTTATCCTCGGTCTCTGTTCGTTCTTACAGCGAGTTGTGTTCGGAGTGCCTCTATCTCCTTTGACTGTTGAACCTTTGCAAAAGATAGCGATTCCACTTCTTTCAAAAATTCCTTTCATAGGACCGATATTTTTCCAGCAGAACATACTTACGTATTCGATCTATGTACTCGTACCTCTGGGATACTTCATCCTGTATAAGACTTCGTTGGGCCTGGTGATCAGATCGACCGGGGAGAATCCGGAAGCGGTCGATGTTTCTGGAATCAGTGTATCACGAGTGAGATTCGTTACTGTCTCCATTTCCGGTATCATCTGCGGAATCGCAGGTGCATTCTACTCGATCGGGTATCTGGGAAAGTTCACCACCAACATGATTGGAGGAAGAGGGTGGATAGCATTTGCAATCTGTTTTCTCGGGAACTGGAATCCGATCGGGGCTTTCGTTGGAACTCTTATTTTTGGATTGGCTGAAGCGTTCGCTATATTGATGCAGGCCAATGCCTCCACAATTCTTCCAAACGAATTGTTTATTTCCCTCCCCTATATTTTGACCATCGTACTTACGATTAGCAGAAAATCGTTCAATGTTCCTTCGAAATTGGGAGTAGCCTATTATGAAGAGCACTAAAGTTGTCAATTAATAAGCCGTAGAGGTATCGGATAAAAGCCGGATAGCGTTATACACAAGACATTACTATCATGCAGTAGACATAATGGTTTATATAAGCATCTCGTAATCCTGGCAATTGGATTCATGGGTAGGTGACGATGACATGCTGGCGTATCCGCACCCCGCATTATCCGAGATCACTGTCGTTTTAATACCTTGAGCTGAGTCCGATTCAGCAAGCACTTTCCGAAAGAACCAAATAAGAACTTGATTTACAGGGTGTGGTTTTTGTGGAAGTTCTTCCTGAGAACCGGTACCCGTACCGGTTCCATAGTCCCACTAAGGGTATCGGCGATGCAATCGAGCCGGCAATTAGGCCGCAAATATTCCCCGGTAACATATTATGGACCCGAGGACTTTAAAAAATCGATCCACGGCATTTCCCACAAACCCCGTTAAAAATGCCCTACAAGCCCACTTTTCATCTTGGATGTGGATTTTCTTACTGGTATAGATCATTAGGTAGATACCAAGAAGATGAAAGACCCCTCGTTTCTGATGATTCATATAGGAACCGAGTTTGCCTACCGCCGTGACGATGGTGTGCTGGTGGTACCTATCGGATGCTTGAAGGATTGATTCGACATAATTCTGATATCCCGCGAACTGCAACCTCCAGAGTCTCTAAAATATGAGTCCGTTTTAGTAGACACTTTCTGAGTTGTGAGCCGCTTCTGGTGATTTGAGTACGTCTTGATATCCCAATGTGGATTACTGTGTTCACGGTGACCTCCATTTACATGCGTTAGCCGCATACGGTTAATTGTTTTTACCAGTATGCACGGCGAATCCACGGTTTGCTAACTAGGGGTCACTTCATATTGTCTGGTGTCCAATTTCCACGCGGTAACGGTTTGACATGTACGATATAACCCAAATCCTTTTCGAAAAGTGAGTACCTAATTGAGTACTTTAGTAATCTTGCGCGCAGAAAATGAGGGAGGCATACTGGAATTGACATGTGGAGGATTGCCATGGAAAGACCATTACGCTGGGGAATAATTGGAGCCGGAACCTGGGGAAAAACCCATGCGGATTTGATTAAGAACCATCATCTTACCGAACTGGTGGCTATTGCCGATCTGGATAAAGGACGTGCCGATGCACTGGCAAACAGCTATGGCGCTTCATCGTACGACGATTATCGAGAGATGTTGGCTAAGGAAAAACTGGATGCAGTGAGCGTAGTTACACCCGACTTCGCACACGCAGAGCCGTTCATAGCCTGTTGTGAAGCAAAAGTGGATGTACTGCTGGAAAAACCGCTAGCCACCACCCATGAAGATTTACATGCAATGTACGCCGCGTACAAGAAATCTGGAATACGGTGTATGGTGGACTTCCATAATCGGTGGAACCCGCCGATTGCATTGGCATATGAGGATATCAGGGCAGGTAAGATCGGAGATATTGTGTCGATGTACTACCGGTTGAACGATACTATCTTTGTTCCAACTGAGATGTTAGCGTGGAGTGCAAAATCGTCGATATTATGGTTTCTTGGATCGCATACGGTTGATACCCTACGGTTCTTCGCGCAAAGCGAAATCAAAAGCGTGTACTCACTGAGCCGCTCAGAGGTACTGGTGAAACGGGGTGTTGATGCACCGGATGTATACCAGACTATGGTGGAGTTTAATAATGGGGTAATCGCTACCATGGAGAATGGGTGGATAACACCAAATACGCATCCCCACTGGAACGACATCAAGGTAAATGTGACAGGAACAAAAGGGATGTTCAATATGGATCTGACGAACAACCAGACAATCGAGCGCTATTTGGAGGATGTGAGTGACCATCCAGATGTGTTGATAAAACCGATAATCCACGGTAAACCGACCGGATTCTCCTATGCAAGTATCGTCAGTTTCATCGAACGATTATATAACAAGGAAGATTTCATTGTCTCATTCGAAGACGCCTATAAAGATAGCAAAGTTATTCTCGCGATCATGGAATCGAGCGAGAAAAGACAGATAGTAGAGGTTTCATATTAAAAACCTAAGGAGGAAAAGGATGAAAAGAAGTTCAATGTGGATTCGTACAGTGATACTGACTGTGATGGCGCTAAGCCTGTTGGCACCAACAGCAGTATTCGCTGCAGGAGCGAAAGAGGTTGCCGCCGATATCCCCGAACTGTCGGATCCCTATCTGGCAGCTGTCCGGGAAGCGAATGAAGGGAAAGTAATTACCATCGCGAGTATGTCACATACTTCCAGTGATTCTATGCGGGAGATGACAAAGGAATTCTCCCGCATAACTGGCATCGAAGTACGATGGGACATCATGGAAGAAGGACTGCTCCGGGAAAAGATTCTTCTGGACCACCAGTCGGGTACTGGTACTTATGACGTACTGTTTCTTGATGCATTCAACCTACCCCAGTATTCGGAAGTGGATCTGATGGTTAACCTGAAAACCATGATCGATGATTCAGCAAAGACTCCTGAATGGTTCGATTATGAAGACATCATGCCCGCATATCGCAACGGCGTTGGTAGTTACAATGGCACTGTTTATGGTATTCCGGTTGCTGGAGAGAGCCGATTCATGGCCTACCGAAAAGATCTCTTCGACAAGTATGGCAAGACCCCCCCCCAAACCTTGGACGAACTACTTGCCACGGCAAAATTCTTCAAGGAAAACGAGCCTGGCGTCTATGGAATCGCAATGCGTGCACAGAAAGGAATCCACTTTGCCAGTGGTTGGATGACCCTCATGTACTCACTCGGTGGACAGTATCTGGACCAAAAGAATTGGGATGTTCTGGTCAACACGCCGAAAACAGTCGACTCGCTACGCTATTATGTTGAATTATTGAAGCAAGGACCTCCAGATATCTCCGTGTACACCCATGAGGAGGCAATCAGTGCCTTCATGGCTGGCAAGAGTGCCATGTGGATAGATGCAACAGCTATCGCTACGTGGATTCTCGACCCGACCAAATCAACAGTTAGTGACAAAGTCGCGTTCGCCCCGATGCCAGCTGGTCCAGCCGGATCGTATGCCCCACTGGCAGGATGGAGTGTAGGAATCTCATCGGAAATCGACGACAGCCAGAAAGATGCTGCTTGGGCATTCATCGTATGGATGACAAGCAAACGCAATGGTGTTGAATATGTGGATAATGGTGGAGTCATCGTACGTGAATCCTTGCTGCAGAACCCCGATCTCATCGCCCAGAACGCTTCTCTCCCGGCACAACTGGAAGCACTGAAGCAGGCAGCCAACCTGGTTGACGACGGGATTATCTGGATTCCACCTCACCCCAAGGCCATCAAGGTATTGGAAATTGTGGGTAACTATGGAAACGATGTCCTCAGTGGCATAGCCGATGCATCCGATGCGATGCGAAGAGCCCATCGTGAAGTGGAACTGATCATGGCCGAATGATAGTACAACTTTGGGCGGTCGGCTCTTGATTGACCGACCGCCTCTGTTTTCAATTGATGCCATGGAGGATACCAGTGAATCTGAATTGCAAACACGAACATATGCACTACATAGCCCCCGCTCTCATTGTTTTGGTATTGATTACCATATTCCCCACGATATTTCTGTATATCATCAGTCTGACGAACTATGATCTTGCCCAGAAACCGGGATCACTCTCCTTCGTAGGGCTGAAGAACTACTGGTATCTGTTCAGCATCGATAAGGATTTTTGGAAATCGATCGGAATAACCTTGATCTTCACCATAGTCTCAGTGGGTGTTGAACTCATTTTGGGAATGGCTATCGCGTTCCTGCTCGATGGCAACAGGACATTCCGACGACTGAAATCATCACTGATTATCATCCCGATGGTGGTGACCCCAGCAATCATCGCGTTGATCTGGAAGCTGATGCTGAATACCGAATACGGTATTCTCAATACGATGATAAAAGGAATAGGGTTGCATCCCGTGAATTGGCTTGGAATAGATACCGCCCTCCTTTCATTGATTTTAATAGATATATGGCAGTGGACCCCGTATATCGTACTGATGACCTATTCGGGGTTGCAGACAGTGCCCTCTGAGCCGTTGGAGGCGGCTGCTGTAGATGGCGCATCCTGGTTGCAACGGGCACGGTATGTGATTATTCCCCACATCAAGCCCATCCTGTCGATCACCTTGCTTCTCAAGACGATCGAATGTATCAAGAGCTTCGATATCGTGTATGGCTTGACACAAGGAGGGCCGGGTAATGCAACCGAGGTAATGAGCCTGCATATTTTCCGACTGGGATTCAAGCAGACCCACTGGATCGGACGGGCTAGTGCAAACGCGGTATTGCTACTGGTATTGACCATACCGATTATCACACTGCTATCAAAGAATATCAAATACTCGAGGGAAATGTAGATGAAAGGAATAAAACGTAAAACCTTGATCGTCCCCATCGTAACCTGGCTTATCATCCTGATAACCCTGTTCCCGATCTTCTGGATGTTCCTCATCTCCATAAAACAACGCGTGGACATCATACAGTTCAACTGGAGCTTCACACCGACTTTCAAAAACTATGTAACCGTCTTTGAGAAATATGATTTTATCCGCTTTATCCTCAACAGCTTGAGTGTAGTTGCGACAACAACCGTAATCTCCATCTTCCTCGGAACTCTGGCAGCCTATGGGTTCGCCCGTTTCAAGTTCAAGAAGAAAGAGAATCTAGCCTTCTGGGTCCTGTCTCTGAGGATGCTACCTCCGATGGCCGTGGTGATCCCGTTTTTCATTATGGGAAGGATGCTGAACCTGTTGGATAAACAACTACTCTTGGTTATCACCTATCTTGGGTTCAATATCCCCTTCACCATCTGGATGATGCGGGGTTTTATCGAAGATATTCCCGAGTCCCTTGAAGAATCGGCCTGGATTGACGGATGTACCCGTTGGGAAGGCTTCATGCGTATCATCCTACCATCCGTGATGCCGGGTCTGGCTGCTACATCGATATTCTGTTTTATACAGAGCTGGAATGAATTCGCACTGGCATTTTTTCTCACCAGCTTCAACTCCCGCACCGTTCCCACCATCGTAAACAGCTTTATATCGGTACTCGGAGTCTTGTGGGGCGAGATGGCTGCAGTAGGAGTCGTCGCGATCCTACCCATAATCGTATTCACGATGTTGGTACAGAAACACTTGGTGAAAGGACTGACCATGGGAGCCATCAAAGGTTAATTGTATCCATCATGACCAGATGTGGTATAATCCGAAGGGTGATGGCGAAGATCCACAAAATTACCCGAGATTGGATAGGAGACAAGAGTATCATTGTACTCGCAGGAACCTCCTGTGTCTTGCACCTAAGTTCCCTGTTGTGGTTCCAACAACACTTTAGGGAACTTCCCTTACTGGATGGGTTTCGTGGACAGTTCTATCTATTGGTTGCTACTTCGTGGATTGTTTCGATGATCATACATACCCTATTCCATTACAGGAAACAGGTGCCTAGCACTTGGTACTTCCTGCACATTATCGTCCTATCAATGCTTGGTTATCCCATGGGATCATCCCTTACCGTGGAACTGCTGATTGGGTTTGTGATAATCATGGAGATCGGACTTTTTATGGCAACTGGGCAGAAAACACTCATCCTGTTGACACTATTCACTGCACTCCAACTGGTACTGCAACATCCCACGAGGGTGGACGGTCTTGCCAGCCCTGCACCAGGGTGGTCAACACTTACGATCTATGTCGTGTTGATGCTCTTGGCTACTATGGCCGTAGTATCGACCAAGCGCATGAGTGACCGATTGAATTTTTGCCATACCCGGATAGATCAACTGGAGCAGTCAAGCAAGTTACTGATAAACGCCAACCGGAGCTTCCAGGAGTATGCCTACGACGTGGAAGAGAAATCGAAGAAAGAGGAACGAATGCGCATCACTCGCGAAATCCACGACTTGGTTGGATACTCAACCATAAATGTGAGCATGATGCTGGAAGAAGCGATAGACCACTACATACGCGAAGATGTGAACCAGCTGTTCCCCCTGATCATGAAAGCGCGGGATCAAACAAAAGCAACTCACCAGGATATCCGTAAGGCCCTAGCTCATTTCCGTTCAGATCAGGCGGAAGTGACCACTATCGCCAACGATCTACAACGTATGACCGGAAAGTTTTCAGAAATCACCGGAATTACCGTCGACTTCCAAGCAACACAAGCCATACCACCTGTCTCAACGGAGGTCCATGCGCAACTCCTACGCATTGTACAGGAGGGACTGACCAATGCAATCCAACACGGCAAAGCAACTGAAGTCTCTATTCTCCTGACCCTCTACAGGAACCATATCCATCTGATGATTGAGGACAATGGGAGAGGAGCCGTCCACATCAAGGAGGGTATCGGTCTTACCGGAATGCGTGAACGGCTTGCTTTGATCGGAGGTTCGATGACCATTGTAAATTCTGTAGGTGAATTCAAATTGATTATTGATCTCCCACTTCCACAAGAAAATGAGCAAGATAGTGGCAAGGAAGATAGTCATACTAAAGGAATTATGCATGAATAAGATTCACGTCCTTATCGTTGACGATCAACGTCTATTCAGTGAAAGTTTAGCCAATATCATAAGAAATCGTGCTCCCGATATCGAAGTCATGGGAGTAGTGGTGAATGCAAAAGTCTCTATTGAATATATCCAGGAATACGGTGTTCCCGATATTATTCTGATGGATATCCGTATGCCGGTGATGAATGGAGTTGAGGGAACGAAGATTATCAAGCGCCTCTATCCATCGGTGAAGATCATGATGCTCACCACCTTTGACGATGATGAGTATGTCGCCGATGCCATTAAATATGGTGCCATCGGCTATCTGTTGAAGGATATGCCGCCTGATGAACTGATCGCATCCATCCATGCTGTAAATGGAGGGACGTTCCAGATGTCCCCCTCTATTGCGAGAAGACTGGTGCAGATTCGCACCTCAAAGATTGCTGAGAAATCGGAGACAGAACCACAGGACCTTCCCGATTGGTTCCGAGCGCTACGTGTTCGGGAGCGGGAGTTGTTACTGCTACTTTGTCAGGGATATTCCAATAAGGATATCAGCGAACAATTGAATCTGGCTGAGCAGACAGTGAAAAACTATGTAAGTCATATCTATGAGGTCATGGGCGTAGACAACCGGTATAGTGCACTCAAGATGGCGTTGAAGGAAAATCTTACCGGACCTTGGTAACAATACCATATCATCTCGCTTCTTTACAAACAGAATCTCTTCATAGTATTCCACAAGCTTGGAAACTTGTTTTTAGGGCGCAGTACAGATGCCTATGAAAGAGTTGAGACTATCACTTGCCTACCACCCCCATCCGATACCGGACAATCTTCCGAAAAAAAATCATAGGGGATAAGTTCATCGAGTGGAAATTATATGGAACCAGTAGCTGTCACTATAGTTTTCGCATGGGCAGTTATGAGGGGAAAGTTTTACCCTGCGCACCTGGTGGTTAATCGGCCCTTCTCTTCCTGCACCCGTTTCCCACAAACCCCTTCAGAAAAGCCCTGAAAGCCCACTTTGTTGCATGAATACAGGGTATCGGAGCAGGCCTGTGGACCAGGCCTGCCGTTCCTCTTACAGCTCCTGCCGTTGGAAGACGACATAGGAGGCGGTGAAGAGGAGTACCAAGAGTGCGACCAACGCACTGAGCTGTGGCCATATGAGGAGCAGGCTTTGCCCGAATGGTAAGGGACTTCCCATGAGTGCACCCTCCAGCTGGGTGAACATCACCACACCCAATGTACGGGTCGAAGGGCTCAATAATGCCAATGCCGATTCGGCAAAGAGAGTGTTGGGCGAAATCCTCGAGAGAAGTACCTCCAGCCGGGCAGCTTGGAAGGACCCAACCCCACCGACCGCCGTTGCGACAACCTGGGCAATCATCGACCAGAACACAGTGAGCAGCAGCCACAGACCCAGCGAGACTAGCGCAGATGTGGCTTGCTGTCTGAACACCACCGAGAAGAACATGGCTACGAGAAACCAGAACATCCCGAATGCCAGTGTCACTCCATAGAATGCCAGTGCTCGGGCAACCTGCTCGGTCGAGGGCGGTAGGCCCAGAACCAACATGGCAGATCCGATCACCAACATCCACAACGCGAGCAGGACGACCGTCATCGCACCAAGAGCTCCCACTGCCTTGCCGAAAAGGAGCACATCCCTATGTATCGGTTGACTGAGCACCCTTTTGAGCGTCCTGTTCTGGAATTCGCTATTGACCACATCGAAGCCCATAGCAATCCCGGTCAACGGAACCAGGAACGACAGGAAACTCAACAGCGACGGGACCGGATTGCGCGAGAGGGTGAACAGGCTGAGCAGTAGGAACTCGTCCTCGCTCACCACCGTCTTCATCGTGTTTGTTGCAGTATAGAGACTGCTAGCCGCAGTGATGAGAATCAGGGCTGTCAGGATCACCATGCGGGCGCTACCGGTGAAATCCTGCAACTCCTTCACCGTCACGACACGCAAGCCCCGCAGTGCAAAATCATTACGCCGCATCGTGGACCTCCTTGTAATAGGCTTGGTAGACTGCATCCAGCGTATGCCGGTGCACATCCATACTGTACAGGGCCACATCGGAGTCTACCAGCGCGGAAGCGATCCCGGGTCGTATGTCGCTATCGACAGTGACCCGATATACTCCCTCCTTCTCTTGCAGAATATGGGAGACACCGCCGATCGTGCCAAGGATCTTCGCTACATCCCGGTTCCCGGTTTCACCGACCTCGACCACGACCTCCATCTTTCCCCCGAACAGCCGGGTAGCCAGCTCATCCACAGTACCAGACAGGTCCATCCGACCGGCATGGAACAATCCCACCCGGTCACAAATGGATTGGACCTCGTCCAGATGGTGGCTCGCCAGGATCACCGACATGCCCTCTTCCTTTTTAAGGGAACGTATCAGGGTCAAGAATTCCGCCGTACTGTGGGGATCCAGCCCTTGGGTCGGTTCATCCAAGATAGCGATGGCCGGTCGTTTGACCAACACCTCGGCAAGAGCCAAACGCCGCTTCATTCCATGGGAATAGGTCCTCACCCTGTCGGAGAGACGATGTTCCAACCGCATCCTGGAGACCGCCGCAAGTATGCGGCTCCTGCGTTCATCGTAACCCAATCCAAGAAACCGCGCGGTATAGTCGAGATTCTCGTATCCACTCATATCCTCGTAGAACCCCATATCGTCGGGCATATAGGCGACGTTCCGCTTCACTTCCAACGGGGTTCGCAGGGGATCCATGCCGAGGATATCGATCGAACCGGAAGTGGGTTCGGTGAGACCGAGCATCATACGGATCGTAGTCGTCTTTCCGGCACCATTGGGACCGAGGATACCGAACACCTCCCCTTTGCGCAACTCCAGGGAAAGGGAATCCACTGCCACGGTATTGTTCCCGTAGATCTTCGAGAGGTTGCGCAAGGTCACCACATTCGCACTTTGTCTTTCTGTTGCCATACGACACCTCCTGCGGTTACCGTCTGCCGAACTTCCTCACGGCAAGGACGAGGACCACCCCCGCGGCAGCGATGATAAGGATCGCGACAATCCCCCAGAGGGTCGAGGTCTTCACCGTGATCCTGAACTGTTCCGATGCCGAGGTCTCCTTCGCATTGGCACGGACGGTTATGCTGTAGTCACCGGTGATGGCATTGGACGATGGTTGGATGACCGCCTGGATCTCCCGCGTTTCGCCAGCGGGAAGATTCTCTAGGGTATCGGGGGTGAAGATGACTTGCCACCCGGATGGTTTGTAGGCCGAAAGCGAGATATCGGTGACATCGGCAGTCCCCGTATTGGAGACCTCGACCGCCAGGGTCTTCTCCTTGCCGGCCACAGCCGTTCCGCTGAGTAGTCCGCCCTCACCAGAAACCTTCAAGGTGGGGGTACCTTCGATCTCCATCGTCAGGTTCGCTATGGCTTGGGCTGCTTCGCTTTTTGCGACAACCGTGACCGGATAGGTACCTTCCGGCGTATCCCTTCTTGGTTTGACGGTCACCTTGATCGATTCATCCGCCCCCGATGCAAGCGGTACGGTCGAGAGAGCTTTTCCTCCATACTGTTGCGAGAATTGTACGGAAAAACCTTCCGGCGCCTGTGCATCGAGGTCGACCAACACCTCGCGGGCACTCTGGTTGCGCAATGCGACATTGAAAGTGAAATCGGTATCGGGGGTCCCTTTGATGAACGGGAGTTCAGGATCGAGTTCCAACCGTTGCGGCAAGTCCTGTTGAAGCCGCAAGGAGAGCGGGAGGGAGAAGGAGTGCCCGCTCCCTTTGGCCTCTACTGAGAATTCATGGCGCCCGGAGGCGGTTCCCCCGTTGAATGCAACCCACAACTGTACCTTTGTGTTCGACTCTGGTTCCACGAACACGGCATCGACCAGTCCTCCGCCACCGACGAATTCATAATCCCATCCATCGGGAATACCACTCACCGACAGGTCGATTCGCTGTGGCGGCAGGTCGTAGTTCTTCACGGTAAGGTCGAAGATCACCAATTCTGTCTCACCAGTTGTCACCGATGGATACGGTGTGGCCACCGACAGACCTTCATATGCCCAAACAGGTGATAGGCACACGAGGACAAGGGCCAACGCTACTAACAAACTTTTTCTGTTCATAAGCATTCCTCCATAAGCATATTGGTATCTGTCATAGATTCAGGGATAACTTTCCCATCGAATAAAATACTAATTTTTCCACTGAAGTCAAGTTTTCAGCCTTTTATTTCTCCAATCGGGAAAAAATTCGCCAATCACTACCTGCCAGTCCGGACAACTTTGGAGGTAGGTAAACCGGGCATGCGCGTATCGTTCTCCCGTGCCCTCCCCCACCTGCGGATATGAAGCAGCCACACGGCTCCGGCCTATATTTCGTTATTATTATCAATAACGATATTATGGGTCAAAAAAAAAATGACCCCCCCCAAGACTCCGATGTGGGTTTTCTTCCTGGTACCGATTGTCATTTTTCGTCTACAAGTTGATCATCCATCTAGCCTTCTCAACGGCCGAAGCGACTATTGGGTAGAGCGCTTTCCCAAGTTTAAACATTTCGGTAGAACCGTATAAAACTTCCACTCCAGCTGGATTGAAGTATCTTTGGGCATTGGCAATGGCATCTGCAATTAAAATCGGATGCTTCCTGCTATCAAACCCTCCCGGAATCATTGCATTCACATGGTTCTTCCATGCGGTGCAGTCAGCCAATACGACAGTTGCTGCATCCTCAGCAAACAGGTGATAGTAGAGCCAAACTTCGAAACAGGGATTGCTTTGCACCACATGCCAATTCGTTTTTCTTGCACAACCGAGCCTCAATTGGGGAATGTGGGAACCCCAGTCATCCGTATCAATGACAAACCAGACCTGATCCCCTTCCCCCACCTCATACTTGACAAGTGAATCCGAACCGCAGCCATCGATATCAGAACAGGCTCGCTAATACAGCCCCGATGGAGAATTGTCACCTTGAGAATCTGCCTCCACGACTTCAAGGATGATCCTGGAGCTTAGGCCCTTGAAGTATTGGAAGTATTGTGGCTCTTTTTTGCTGCCTTCGCAATAAATTATGCAAAGGGTTGCATCCCTATCCGGTTCTTTGCGCTCATACAGCCTATTTCTTAAAATCATAGGCATCCCAGTTGAGGTCTTTCAGGTTCGCAAGGAATGGTATTGACCCGTATCGACCGGTGAGATAGCCCTTCCTGATATCCTTCGTGTTGTGTTCTTTGAAATCGCACAAAGAATAGAGATCAGAGCTTCCCGAGGGATTTTTCTCGACGAACCAAATCTCATCCTGCCGGAAGATCTCCTGATCAAGCAGATTTGATTCATGGGTCGTACAGATGAGCTGTCCCTTGGTGTTGTCGTCGGCAGAGAATTTGCCAATGATCTCCTTTATCAGAAGAGGATGGATGCTGCGCTCAATCTCATCGATGAAATAGGTCACATCCTTTGTCAACAGGTCCTTGAACGCAGGGAGATAGTCCATCAACCGAATCGATCCGTCAGACTCTTCCGAGAGATCAAACATCACGGGACGGCCGTCTTTCGTGGTGTGCTCTGTCTTCAATTGCTTCACGAACACCTTTCCGTTTTCCTCGACAACTATAATCTCCTCACCATCCTTGTTGAACAACCCGAGGACTGCACCAGGAGATTCTGACACCTTATTCAGCAACACCTCCATGTCTGTCTTATTGTCATCACCGAAAAACTCCGCGATCGGTTTTTTCACAGTCAACAGTTTCTTAATCCCTACACTGAATGAGCACAACACCTGTTCGGCATAGCGGTGGAACTCTTTATCGATGTCCAGCCTGTGGGCAAGCCCCCCTGACCTTACCTCCGGTGTGATAATCGCCAACTTATGCGTGAACCATCGATACGCATTCCTGGTATCCCCCAACAGTGGATTGTCGAGCTCAGAGAGTATTTTCAGACAAGTCTTGTTCTGTTTGATCAGGTTGTTCTCCAGAATCCCTTTCAGCACACGACCTTCCTCGCTCTTCAGGAACCCTTCGGAAAGTTGCAGGACTGTCTTACCGCCATCCTTCGTGGATCGTTCGAACACGAGCTCATCTGTACGCTTGCCCAAGCCAGAGATATACAACTCTTCCTTGAGAACCGACTGCTCGCCGATCTCCACAGCATAGATGTAAGGAACATCCTCATTGATGAACTCAACAGCCAACACCATCGGACTTTCGGAGGAATGGAAATGCTTCATCCTTCTCAGCTTCATCGGACTGGGGAGGTCTCCTGTGACAACAATGTCCTGAAGAAACTCGAGCGCACGGATCAGGTTCGACTTGCCGGCTCCGTTTGCACCGTAGAATGAGGCCAATTTCAGTAGCTCAATCCCACGCGACTGGTACTTGTGGCCTTTCAAACGAGTAAATCGGGGAGCAGGAATCATATTGAATTCCTTCTCGTCTCCGAATGAATAAATATTACGTAGCATACATCTGATAAACATATGCGTGATTTTATCACTTCAAGATACGTATTGCAAGAAAAACTTTTCTTAATAGTAATCTCAAGTGAGTTACACGTAATATTTTCACCTGAATTCAATCATCTATTTACCACCGGCCGATACTTCATCACCATATCAAACCCGTACGGCTTGACGACGATCCTCTCAACCGCTTTGGCAATGACCTCGGAATCAAGGAAGTTCTTCCTGAGAACCGGTACCCGTACCGGTCCTATTGTCCCACCACGGGTATCCGCCATGCAACTGAACCGTCAACACAACCAGGGATTAGCCCTCGTCAACCTGTTATGAAACCAGGTGCTAACGAAATCGATCCACGGCATTTCCACAGATCCCTTCAGAAATGCGCTACAAGCTCACTTTTCTGTCTAGTACCGATTGTCAACATGGTCGGTTCAATTTCGGATCATGCCCGGATTATAAATAAAAGCTACTGGTGTGATTGATACAAGGATTCCATTGCTTTGATGAAAACTCCCCACTCGGGATTCGTTGATTTTCGTTTTTCGTCAAGTAATACTGATACTTATAAAGCATTCTTAGGGGCTTTCGGAGGGAGGGGATTCTTACACACAGAAAGAAAATTATCTCGTACATTTTAATCGCTTGGACAGTATCCAGTCCCGTGGACCACGATTCAGCCTTTTCGACCAGTTGGATAGCGTTGTAATCATGAGCTGCAAAATATAGAAGGCCTTTGACGGCGATAAAAGCAAGCGTCTTAACCTCACCTCGATCATCTCGATTATCAATTTGCGGATCATATCGCGTGTGAGGATAGATTCTAGCCTCGATCGAATCTCTAAGCATGTGTTCAACAGCTGTCAATTCAGAATCTTTATGTATGATTATCTCAGAAGGCATCGCGTTCACCTTAATTTGGATAAATGTCTTGATGTCCTGGGAAACCAACTCATCACGAACCGCTTCGTGGACTGCGAGGTGAGGAAATAATTGAAAGATTGGATCGAGCCAAATAGCTTGAAATTGAGGGAAAGAGATACCTGGAATCAAGTGCATTGAACGATCCGGGGGAATGAGAAAATTCGCATCCAAGGTAATCACTTGCTGTGGATCAATGAATAATGATTCCAAAGCAGGATTCTTCGTTAAAACATCAACCGTCATGATTCCATCCTTCAATAAAATCATGCATCTCATTCATATCATCCTGTGAGATGGAAATCTCATAACCATAATCGGCAGGACTCTTTTTGAATCGTCCTAACAGTCTAACAAAAGTATCCTCATCAATCAGGTTATCCTCGAAGTTTCGTAGTATGGTCTCTATCGCCCTTGGAGAGGAACCGAATGTCTTGGTAGCAGTGTTCAATTTAAGGAACACATCACTCTGCGTTGATCGGCCTATCCTACCAAATTCTCCCTCAAGATCACGTTCATCAATAGCATAGAGTTCTTGGTATTGTATTTCGGTTATGGTTTTAGTCTCCCATAGCCGTTTCACCAACGAACGGTACGGAAGCCACCAAGTACAATGGAGTCTCGCAATGAAACGCAGCAAGACTTTTATCTGAACCGTTTCAAGTGAATAGGATTTGAATTCTTCGAATACCCGGCGTTTCAGCACATCCTCAGGTAACAAGAATTCGGCGGCAAACCAGTTTGCCTTGGCTTCGACAACATCATCATCCTGCCCATCCTGTCGACTCAGATGAGAGCCGGTCTTCGTGAAAAAATGATACAGCTCATGGGCAATCGCAAAAACCTGCTTATCAAAATAGTCGGCGGTATTTAACCCGATGAACACCAGACTCTTCCCTCCCTCCTCCGAGCATAGAATCACAGCAGAGAAGGCCGGCTTGCCACGTTCCACTTCGATAGGGATTTCGAGCAGGATAATCTCAAGCTTGTCGAGAATCGTTTGAATATCGTTCGCTATCGGCGGATCATCAGAGAACCCCAGTGCAAACCGTTTTGTTCTGGCTAATTCCCGAATTGACTCAATATCTTGGGCGCTAAGCTTGATTTTCCGATTCATGCTCGAACTTTCTCCTCAGTAGGATCTGCTGACGTAACGCAAACATCATGCCGAGCAGGGTATCGACACCTTCCTTCTCAACCTCATTCATACTTTCACTACGAAGGGCAATGAAGGATTGTGATTGTTCCTTCTCGACGAACATGTCGGTGATTTCGAATCCAAGGACATCCGCTAAAGCTTGGAGCTGAACTATAGAGGGGGTGAAGTCTTCCCGTTCAATGCGTCCTATCATGATTCGATGGAGCCCAGTTCGTTCTCCAAGCTCTGCCTGGGTCAGATTCATGTTATTTCGCAGTTGGGAAACTGTTTTAGACAGCTTAACTGCGGATAGTATTCTCATCCACGGGCCTCCTTTGTCTATACTATACGTTGTTTCACGAAAAAATGTAACTAATATTTTCAGAACTTTCAATATCCACACAATCAAACGATATAATGTAATTTATAATTTCAAACTCTAGGATAGTAGCAAGTTCCAGCTTGATAGGATCAGTATACCCATATCGACCAGACGTCTGATTGTGTTTGCGAGCGCCTCAAGCAAAGCCAAAGCAAAGATACTCCTTTCAAGGATGGAGTAATCCACGGTGAAACCACTTCTGATTTTCTCTATATGCTCACGTGTGAAACAGACAGCCTTCACCATATATCACCCCTGACCATAAGTTCGATCGACGTCTTGCCTCGAAGGAATCCAAACACATCCTTCACTTTATTCCTTCTTCGTGCGTAACGTAGCATTGAGACCTGGGCGATGCGGTATTTTGCGAACATCGTCTCGATTGCAGTGGCATAATCACCTTTGGAAAGCATCAGGCTCTTATTCGCAAACAGATCAACAATCAGCTTTTCCAAAGGTACCTGATACGGCTCGCCGTTTGACTTGGGCGCCTCTGTGACCAAGCGGTCGATAATGATCCCATCATCGGTACCATATTGCACTATCTCTTGGGCTTTGGGTCTCAGCAGTACCCTGCCTGGGAATTTCTCAACAAGTGCAGAGAACACAAAATCACAACCGTCCTTCTCCACCTCGAGAAAAATCTGATTGCGCGCCAACTGGTGGTTGAAAAACTCGTTCAGCCAAGATAGTTCCCAAACCCTATAGGAAAGCAGTGGGAACTGCTCTTGCATGCACCCGATCACCTGCAGGGCTGCTTTGGAATATACCCCGGTAAAGACGCTTTTCTTAGGCTCCTTCCCGATTTTCTTGTATTGATTGCGTCCAACCCTGACTATCAGGGAGGAGTAGAGCAAGGTTCCAATCAAATATCTGAGCTGCGTTTCCTTGAAGGAGGGCTCGACAATCCGTGCGGCATGCAGGATCTGTTGTCTCGTACACGTGCCATCGGGTAGTTTCCGAATGATCGCATGCTTGTCCATACACATCACCTCCTCAGCCATTTCGGCAAATATTCATTTTTTTGCCGTTTTGGCTTTCATATAGGACTGTAGCATACCTATATTGAAATAAGGCACTAAATTCTTGATCCTTGTTTCAAGTTAGGATTGTTGGAAGGCTTCACGGGAAATTATGAAAATAGCCATGGAGGAATGCACGAACTGACTGACCGCTTTCATCATATGCTTTGAGATACGCTAATAGATGATCTTGGGTATATTGGTGATATTTGACTTTTCCCATACCATCCCTCCTGGGAATGAGTATGGTCAAAACCCTCAAGACCTGTCATCCATGGTGTTCGTTTTACATGTACGAAGATTGTTGATCTGAGTCCGATTCAGCAAGCACTTTTCGAAAGAACCAAATAAAAACCTGATTTACAGGGTGTGGATTCTGTAGAAGTTCTTCCTGAGAACCGGTACCCGTACCGGTCCTATTGTCCCACCACGGGTATCCGCCATGCAACTGAGCCGTCAACACAACCAAGAAATAGCCCTCGTCAACCTGTTATGAAACCATGTGCTAACGAAATCGATGCACAGCGATTTCCAAAAACCCCGTCAGAAACGCCCTAAAGCCCACTTTTTACCCTGGATGTGGATTTTCTTACTGGTACCGATTATCGAGAACCTACCTACTGCGTAGCATGCTGTCCAGAAGCACTGAGATGATAATGACCGCACCGACAGCAGATCCTTGCCAGAACGGAGAGACACCGATCAAATTCAGACCATTGTGTAACACCGTGATGAAAAAGACTCCAATCAAGGTTCCCACCAAGCTACCCTTTCCACCGCTCATGCTCGCACCACCGATGACGACGGCGGCGATTGTATCGAGTTCGATACCGCTTCCGGTATCGGGATCAATGGCACCGAGACGACTCGTAAGGATTAAAGCAGCGATGGCGCAGAGTAAACCGGTGATGCTGTAGGCGATCATCTTGTTGAATTTCACATTCACTCCGGCTAACCGGGAGGCTTCTTCATTACTGCCGATTGCGTAGAGGAACCGGCCTAGCTTTGTCTTCTTCAACATGATGTGACCGAGGATAAACAGCCCGATCAGCACAATGGTGTAAAGCGGGAGACCGAAAACCCGCTGGTACCCGAAGAAACGATATCCCGCCGGCAGTCCGGTGATAGAACTACCATCGGTGATCACATAGGTCAACGACTGGGTGATCGAGAGCGTACCGAGTGTCACGATGAATGGGGCCAAACGGGCATAGGAGACCAACACGCCATTCAGTACCCCTACCCCGAGACCGGTAAGCAAAACGGTGGTGATACCCGCTCCGAGGCTGGTGTTGCTCATTACCAAGCCACCGAGCATCGCTGAGATAGCCATGATACCGCCGACAGAAAGGTCGATTCCAGCCGTCAGGATAATCAACGTCTGTCCGATCGCGATGATGCCCACGGTCGTCGCCTGCCAGAAGAGATTCCGAATATTCCCAGCACTGAGAAAGCGGGGAGTCAGCACGCTGATCAATGCACAGAGCAGAAGGAATACGAGGAACATCATGATCTCCACCGAATACTCCGATCTGAAGTTGTGCAATCCGCCCATGCGCGTGTGTTTGGTCTTGTCCATTTCAATTGTTCCCATGTGTTCCCCCAATAGTTCCGATAGTATCCAGATCCATCGTGCAATAGTACATGATCAACTCCTCGGATGCCTCCGAATGGTCGAGCTCCTTGACTACCTGTCCCTGGTTCATCACCAGGATTCGGTCAGAGAGCGCAAGGATCTCGGGCAATTCCGAGGAGACCAGCAATAGGGAGGTCCCTTGGTTTGCCAACTGGTCAATCAGCGCGTAGACCTCAAACTTTGCTCCGATGTCGATCCCTCTGGTAGGTTCATCAAGGATCAGCACATCAGGTTGCACGAGCAGCCACTTGGCGAAGGCAACCTTCTGTTGGTTCCCACCGCTGAGCGAATTCACCGGATTGTTGACCGATCCCATCTTTATTCGCAGTTCCTTGATCTTCTGCTCGGCTTGGCGCTTCTCCTCCTTCAAGTTCCTGAAGAAATGGGCGCGGTTGGCAGTATATGCCAAGAAAATATTATCGTGTATGGATTGTTCAAGCAAAAGACCCTGGTTCTTGCGATCCTCAGGGAGCATCCCGAATCCCGATTGGATAGCCATCTTCAGCGGCTTGCCTGCCGTCTGCTTTCCTTTGATCACCACACTGCCGTCCATAATCGGATCAGCACCGAATATCGAACGCATGAGTTCCGTTCTCCCTGATCCGACGAGCCCGAACAATCCCAGGACCTCCCCCCTATCCAAATGTAGGTTATAGGGAGTCTCAGGAGAGAACCCATTGCGCAATGCAGCTACCTCGAGGAGTCGCTCATCCTGAGGAGCCCGGTGTCGTATCGAGTAAAGGTCTCCCACATCACGACCCACCATCGCCTTGATAAGCTCCTGTTCATTGCTCGCGGATGTTTCCATCTCCTTCACGAACACACCGTCTCGGAAGACGACAATCCTATCGGAGATCGTGAAAATCTCATCAAGCTTATGGCTGACGAAGATGAGGGTCACTCCATTGGCGTTGAGGTTTTGCATAAGGGCAAAGAGGTGTTGGACCTCTTTCTGCGAAAGCGCGGATGTCGGTTCATCGAGGATGATCAGGCGTGCGTTCGTCGAGAGCGCTTTCACAATTTCGACATACTGCTGTTGGGCAACGGAGAGATTCTGAACCTTCTCGTTCGGATCAAGGTCGAAATCGATCATCGTACGTTTGAACAAAGCCTCGGTTTCCTCAACCATCTTCTGGTGGTTCTGCCAAACTCCTTGCTGATACATCTCCTTGCTTGTCAAGAATATGTTCTCAGCTATCGAGAGGTGGGGTATGAGTGCGAACTCCTGCAAGACGATGGCAATCCCCTTCGCCCGTGCCTCCCGGGTCGTCTTGCAAGCAAGCGCTTCACCATCGAAGACAATTCTTCCCTCGCTCTGGGTGTGAACTCCAGCGATGATCTTCGCCAGGGTCGACTTTCCTGCTCCATTCTCACCTACGAGTGCGAGGATCTCGCCCTCATAAATGGGAAATGACACATCCTTCAGCGCTTGCACAACTCCAAAATTTTTCGAGATATGCTCAACTTCCAGCAGAGTATTCTGTGTCATCAGGAATGTACTCCTATTGCGATCGCACGTCCGGGACATCCCGTTGACAGTTCCAGTTTTACAGGCAGGAACATGAAGTGGTACCCGGTGCTGGGCACCAAGTCCAGATTCGCCAATCCTTCCACGAATATCAAGCTCTTTGACAATGCGTGACGATGCAAGGCCATGCCGCCTTGTGAAGCGCCCATGCTCGGGGTATCGATCCCAAAGCAATGGACTCCCTTGTCATGCAGATAATCGATGGTAGCTATCGAGGGCACTGGCCATCCGGGGGCGTTTTTCTCAATCACAGGTCCGTCAACATACAGGTGCCTCGTACCCGAATCGGAGAGAAACCGGTCCCACCCGGTAAAGAATACAACGATATCCCCGCTCTCAACACTTTGGTGGGAGTGCTCCCATGATTGAATCACCTCCGGTGCTATCTCGGGGCTGATTCCATCGTGGGATGTTGCACGCAATGGGCGCACATCGATAATCTTCAAGGGCCCATGCATCATATCAAGCGGCAACAGGTCTCCGTAATAGCAAGACCCCTCGAATTCTTCAGGACGCATAAAGTGCGCGGGAGCGTCACAGTGGGTCCCACAGTGCTCGTCCATCGTGAAGTAGCTGGTCTGGTAAAAATCACCGGCATTGAAAGATCTCCACTTCGTATGCTCAAAACCATGGTGGCCGGGCCAGGAGACGGGTAAATCCCGTGAAATAGGTACACTAAGGTCCACTAGCTTGTCGAACGGCCAATGCATGTGGTTCCCAACGTTGTTCAATATCTTATCGTTCACGCATGCCTCCTCATTCGATGCGACGTACCCATGAGCCGTGGGGATGGATGCCATCCCCACAGTCCTAGGAATCAAATTACATTTTCAGTTCGTTCGGGTACACGTTGTCAGCGAGGATGGGTTCCACTTCCTCGACATTCTCCGCGGTCACCAGTATGGTATCGACGACAATGAGCTTATCAAAAGGCTTTCCGGTCAGGTAGGCGTATGCGGCCTTGAAAGCCTCGCGGCCCATGGTGACAGGCTGTTGCATGGCAGCGGCAGAGATCTCTCCCTTTTTGATGGCTTCCACGGTCTCGGGACTGCCATCGAATCCAACGTGGATCAGCTTGTCCATGATACCCGCAGTCTCCTTCGCGGGAAGAACACCGAGGTTGGCTTCATCGTGCTGTGTGAACAGTCCGACAAGCTTTGGCTTCGCGGTCAGGATATCCTGGGCGAGGTTCATAGACTCACTACGAGTGTAGTCTTTGCACTCGAGCATCGTGGTCACGGTGAATCCACTTCCCGCAAGGGCACTCTTGAATCCTGCTGTGCGGTCCTTGCCGTTCTGGCGGGCTTGGCTGATGGTGATCATGGCGACTTCACCCCCGGTGACTCCACGTTCCTTCGCAACCTTCAAGAAATAATCGCCGGCTGTCTTGGCACCAGTAGTGTTGTCGGTCGCGACAAATGCAGTGTAAGGACCGCTGTCGGTTCCGATATCACAGATGAAAACGGGCACCTTGTTCTCAGCCGCAAGCTCGAGCACCGCTGGGCAAGATGCAGAGTCGGTGGGGGAAATGATAATGGCATCGATACCCGAAACGATCAGGTCTTGAGCGTTCTGGAACTGGGTGGCGGCGCTGAGTTTGGAGTCGGAATTGATGATGGTCACGTTTGGCACCTTGGCCGCTTCGTCCCTGATTCCATCAGCGATATCCTTCCAGAATGGGATGTGAAGAGCGGGAGTCATGTACGCGACTTTGAATCCCTCGGCTTCCTTTGCAGCTTCCTGCTGTCCGGCGGCGAAGAGTGTCATGGACGCGACAAGACACACTAATACTACGATCATTGCCAGTTTTTTCATACGGGCCTCCTTCCTTGATACCAAGTGTAGTGCACGTATCGTGCCAACACAGAAAACCGTCAATCCGGATGGTTACAACGACAGTATCGCACATTATCACATGCCGTAGACGGGAAAAAATTCCCCAAGACGTGCCCATGGTGGGGAAAATATCCCCAAGGAGAATAATTTGACCAAGAGTGATTCCTTACCATATACTGCCTATATGAAATACAAGGTGATGATCATAGATGACGAAAAATCCGTCTGCTTATCCTTATGTGAGATACTACAAGAGTTTGACTACGAAACCTGCTTCTGCATGGACCCGCTCCAAGCCCCTGGGAGGCTTGCATCTGAATCGATCAATCTTGTTCTACTGGACATCCGGATGCCACAGCTCAGTGGTGTTGAATTGCTTAGAAAGCTCAAGCAAGTCTCCCCCGAAACCGCAGTGATCATCATAAGCGGATACGCCTCCGTCGAGGACGCAGTGAAGGCGATGCGATATGGAGCGGTGAACCTCTATCAGAAACCGATCGACATAAGCAAGCTCGTGGATGAGATCAACCAATTGCGGGATGCTACTTTTAAGATAAAGAGGCTCGCGGACCATGTGGTCTATGAGTCACCTACTCCGTGCATGCGAAATCTTCGTGAGAAGATCGAGAAGGTAGCCCCTACCCCGGCAACCGTACTCATCACCGGAGAGAGCGGAACCGGGAAGGAGGTTGTCGCCCGGATGCTCCATATGATCAGCACGCAGGACAAGAAACCGCTGGTGACCGTAAACTGCGCAGCGATACCCGATACCTTGCTCGAAAGCTATATGTTCGGCCACGAGAAGGGCTCGTTCACCGATGCGAAGGAGATGCATAAGGGGATCTTCGAGACAGCGGGTGACGGCACAGTATTCCTCGATGAGATCGGAGACATGTCGATGGAGTCGCAAGCCAAGCTCCTGCGGGTGTTGCAGGAACACACGTTCAGTCGCATCGGGGGGACCCAGGAGATCGAATCGAACGCCAGGATCATCGCGGCAACGAATACAGACCTGCTTAGCGCGATAGACCAGAAACTGTTCAGGGCCGACCTTTTCTACCGCTTGAGTGTCATAACCTTGCGAATTCCGCCTCTGCGTGAACGGCGCGAGGACATCATTCCCTTAGCCCACCACTTCCTCGGATACTACAACGCAAACTATGGCAAGCGTGTCAAACGACTGTCGGACGAGGTCCAGGCAATGCTCTACAACCATACATGGCCAGGGAATGTCCGCGAGTTGAAGAACCTGATGGAGCGTCTCTGCATATTCTGCAACTCGGAGACTGTCACATTCGGAGACCTTCCCGAGCAGTACTACAGCCGGGAGAACCCGGTGAATGACGGATTGGTGAGCAAGTACGATGAGATGACCAAGAATATCCTGGTGGAAGCTATGGAGCTCTCCCACGGAGTGAAGACGAATGCCGCGAAAATGCTGGGAATCGATCGCAAGACGCTCAATACGAAGTTGCGCAAGTACGGGATAGAGAAATGATCCAATCGGCGAGGTCGCTTCTGGAGATGCATGACATCCACATGAACTATGGAGAGCTACAAGCCCTGAAGGGGGTAGATTTCAATCTGTTCCAAGGTGAGATCCACGCACTGACCGGTGAGCACAGGGCAGGAAAATCGACACTCGTGAAAATCCTCAGCGGTGCGGAACGCGCACGCTCGGGAACAATCTGCCTCAACGGCAAGCAGGTTTCCTATTTCACTCCACGATCTGCGATGCGGCAACGCATCGGAACGGTGTATCAGAATACCGCGGTCATCCCAGACCTCGAGCCCTTGGACTTCATATTCGCCCACCAATTGCCCACGCGTGGAGGAATGATCACCTACAGGAAGATGGAGGCAACGCTTCAAGAGCTCATGGATCGCTATGGTATCTTCATCGATTACCATACGAAAATCAGGAACTTGCCCGCTGACCAGCAGTTCTTGATCGAGTTCCTTCGTGCTCTCATCATCGAACCGCAAATCCTTATTCTCGATGAGTTTTCCAACAAGCTCACTCCCACGGAGATGCAGAACGTCTACCGAGTCATCGATACACTGAAAGCACAGGGTTGTGGCATCATCTATATCTCGCACGATATCCAAGAGGTGATCAAATTCGCTGACCGGGTGACGATCCTCAACAAGGGTCGTCGCCTGGAGACCGACATGGTCTCCAATCTCGACAGTGTCAGACTCTACGAGCTGACCTACTCATTCTCCATCGACCAGCAACAGTTGGTCCAAGCTGACAAGCTCATGCTCTTCAACGACCATGTGCGGCGTCTCATCCACGAAATCCCCTTAGGTGTATTCATCCTCGACAATGAATTGAATATCCAGACCATGAACACGAGAGCCAAGAGCCTACTCGGTCTGGATCTTTCCACCAAGTCGATCAACGAGGGTTTGCCCGCGTTCCTCGCAACGACGTTCCCGAAGCATCATGATGAGATCCTCAATGAGATTTACTGTCATGCCAGCCACAACTGGATCGGTCTTGAGGCTATCCAGAACCGGAAGCTCGACGTTCAAGTCAGTTCCATTCGCGATGACAACAGCGAGCCGATCGGGACGCTCCTGATCGTGCAGGACAACGCTCTCGATGACAGCATCAAGGAATACCTGCAAAAGACCGAGAAGTTCGCCTCGATTGCGGAGATGGCTGTCGGGGTTGCCCACGAGATCAACAATCCTCTGTTTGCTATAAAAAACTACCTGGAGCTTGTAGCGATGAAGAATGAGAACCCCTACATCGCGGAGAAACTCCAGACCATCCACTTGGAACTGGATAGGATTGTGCGGACCATTTCCTCCCTGTTGAACTTCTCGAAGATCAAGACCGAGTACTTCCAACAGGTCGACCTGTCATCATTGCTCGAGGATGTGTTGCTTTTGCTGAACCATCGGCTCAATGCCAAGCATATCGTAGTGGTAAGGCGAATAGTCCCAGGGGTCATGATCAGCAGGGGCATCGAGGACAAGCTCAAGCAGCTGTTCATCAACCTGATCATGAACAGCATTGACGCGATCCTCGACTACGGAAAGATCCAGATAGAGGTGGTCAAGAACTTCGGCAAGGCAAAGGTTCGCATCAAGGACAACGGCAACGGCATTCCCGAGGAGATCAGGGACAAGATCTTTGAACCCTTCTACAGCACGAAAGTGAACAAGTTCAACACAGGCCTCGGCTTGGCGATCTCGAAGCATATCGTAGAGGCTCACGAAGGAACCATAGCAATTGAGGATGACCGTATGTACCGAACCTGCCTCACCGTGACACTGCCGTTGTGACACGAGGATTTCTTACGGAGTGTGCTCCTTTTACCAAGATGCGCGATACCGCCTATTGTAAGTGATAGATAACAATTCTGGATGCAACATATTGAGAATTGTAATTCTCGACGGCTATACGGAAAAACCCGGGGATCGCTCCCGGGGAGGGTTCATTCTGCCAATGTATTACACTGCTTCTGCAACAAAAGGGCAAATTCTTCCGGTACGATGGGCTTGCTGAAATAGAATCCCTGCATCTCATCGCAAGCCTGGCCCTTGAGATAGTCCATCTGTTCTATTGTTTCGACTCCTTCGGCTACGACTACAAACCCCAACGTCTCCCCCATGGCGATGATGGCATGGGTTATCGCCTTGTCTTCACTGTTCACCGGAACGTTACGGATAAAGGAACGATCAATCTTGAGTGTATCGATGGGGAAATGCTTGAGTTGGGAAAGAGAGGAATAGCCTGTTCCGAAATCATCGATGGCCAGCCGCACTCCCATGTTTTTGATCTTGACCAACACATCCCGCATCTTCTTCGGATTGCTCATTATCATGCTTTCGGTGATCTCCAATTCCAATAGATTCGGTGCCATGCCGGAATCCTTCAAAGCAGCTTCTATATTATCCATCAGATTGATATCCGTAAGCTGCTTCAATGACAGGTTCACTGCCATACAGATAGCAGGAAGCCCCTGTTTTTGCCAGGTAACGTTTTGTAAGCAGGCAGTCATCAACACCCATTTGCCAATTGACAGTATCATTCCTGTCTCTTCAGCGACTGGGATGAATCGCGTGGGCGTTACAGAACCAAGTTGCGGATTTTGCCAACGAAGAAGGGCCTCCACACCAGTAATGGCACCTGTTTTCAAGTTGACCTTTGCCTGGTAATGCAAGGAGAGTTCCTCTCGTTCGAGTGCGAACCGCAAATTTTGTTCAATATCCAAACGCCCCGTCAGTTCTGACAGGATATCCCTGGAATAGAACTGGAAATTGTTCTTACCTTCCTCCTTGGCATAATACATGGCCATATCCGCACGTTTCATCAATACTTGCCCGTCCTCACCGTCACGAGGGTATACTGATATGCCGATACTGGCAGTCACCCTGCATTCATCACCCTGCAAAAGTACCGGCTTGTACGTATTGGCAAGAATATTTTTGGCTACGAGTCCCAGATCACTCACTTTATGGACGTCATCGATCAGGATGACGAATTCATCGCCACCCTGACGGCTTACGACATCCGCTGCGCGTAATGTTTGCGTATAGCGCGTGGCAATCTCTTGGAGCAGTTGGTCACCGGCATCGTGGCCTTTCGTGTCATTGATCATCTTGAAACGGTCAAGGTCGACAAAAAAAACCGCAAATTTCCGGTTGTATCGTTTCGCGACCTCGATCATGTGGCCAAGAAGCTGCAAAAGCATCAATCGATTGGGCAGTCCCGTCAGGCTGTCATGGGTAGCAAGATATTGAATGCTTTCTTCGGCATGTTTATATTCAGTAATGTCCTTTGATACGAGGACAAAACCCATCTGGGTATCATAATTATCCTTGCATTCGGAAACAGACAGGATTATCGGAATTTTCGCACCGTATTTTGAAACCATGGAGGTTTCCTTGTTCCGTATGGGATTTGCCTCCAGTAATTCAGGAATAGTGTTTCTTTGGGATCGATCATCCTGAAGGAAAAGTTTCTCCAAGGACTCGCCGACCAATTCTGCCTGATCATATCCAAGCATACTTTTCGTTTCCTCATTGACATTCAATATCATTCCCTTCGGATCTACAAGAATTACCGAATCTATAATTGTCTGGAACAAATTTTCCGCTATGAAAGAGGGTGTCATAGCCATCAGTCTGTATTTGACAATGGCGTAAAATATTCCCAGGGACCAACACATTCCAGTTATCGGGGTTATATCCGGGATATCTACTCCCAGGATTGAGACAACTACCATGATTGCCAGCCCTATGAGCAAGGATATCGTAGCTGTAATATAAATTACCCTTGTCTGTTTTCGTTCTCTTAGGGATGTTGCCTTTTTTCCCCATCCATAACTCATTCCTATGCATAAGCAAATATAAACTACAAACTGGACAGTCCAGGCCCAGAACCATAGTGAATCTGTCCGCGCCGTCACTGTCCAACCATTGCTTCCGAGAGAATAGGCCTTTGCGTAAAAATCATTGGCAATTTCCATATAGGAAAACACGACACAGGGAAGATAGAGGAGGACATATATCCACCATTTCTTTAAAAGCTCTTCTTTTCGGGTATATTCCAAAAAGTAATGGAGGATCAGACCAATGAAAATAAAACATCCGACTGAACTTACCTTATACCAGAAAATGCAGGCTTCCAGAGTATGCGCAGAAATATACAAGGCAGAGGCAAACGACCAGATGAAAAGACTCAAGTTGATAGCAAGGAAAAGCCTGTTCAGAAGCAAACTTTTATTCATCAGAAAAATTTTGAATCCCAGGACAATATAGAGAACGGAAAAACTGGACAGTGCAAGTGAAAATATATTCATAGTACCTCCTGCTACTGCAATGATACAGATGTCTTTTTCAGCGGAGCAACCAAAATTATCGTTTCCATAAGCCAATGGTAAAACTCTTGTTCCCGATAGAAGTTGACCGGATATCATAAAACCATGGCGTACATTATCTACGAAGCGAAGAAAATACGTTCCAGGGAATTAAAAAACAGACTGGACCGTTACCGTACGAGACAAGTCTATCATGGAAGCGATGGGCAAACACAATTATTTCACCCCGGAGGATAGGATAAACGAAAAAAAAGGAATCTGGCATATCCACCGGATCCCTTCATGTACAACCATATTATGAGAAAACCAAAGAAACCGTCCCAGTAGCTGTCACAATAGTTTTCGTAGGAGGAAAGCCAGAAGTAATTGGGAATTTGAATTCAGCTTGCTGTTGCAGAGGCCTTATTACTGCGGATGTGGATTTTCTTCCTGGTACCGATCGTCACTACCGAGTGTCTACCACATGAAAATTTTGTATACAAAGTCGCAAACGCGTACCAGGTACTATCATGAAATGATATCCAAGACTTTGACGGTTTCCGACAAGGGGATGGTCTGGTGTTCCATGCTCCCGTTGAAATAGATGCCGTCACCTTCCTTCAAATGATACTCCTGGTCTCCGATCTTCAGGATCATCTCACCCTCGAGTATATACAGGAACTCCTCACCCTCGTGTGTGGTCTTGTGCAATTTATGCTCATTGCTGTGTGTCTCGAAATAGAAGGGCTGCATCGCCTTGTCTTCTTGCGCAGAGGCGAAAGGATACATGGAGTAGCCCTTGGAGGTCTTGATCAGCTGGTTGACAACCGTTGCGTGGACATCATGCGTGATATCCTTATGGTTGTCCTCATCGAGCAGGAACGAAATCTTTATCCCCAACGAATCGGCGATCTTGGCAAGCACACCTATCGAAGGCATCACCTTGCCCTTCTCGATCTTCGAGAGGTGGCTTTTGGTGAAGCCACAGAAATCGGCGATCTCCTGCTGTGTTCGCTTCTGTTGCAACCGGGCCTTCTTGATGTGAAATCCAATCTTTACCTGATCCATTATACGCTTTCAACTTCCTTTGCATGAAGGGTTCCAATATTCAGCCGCCAGTCTTCCGTAGATTTCTGCGACCAGCAATATTTGCTGGATCTCCACATATTCGTCCACAACATGGGCTTGTCCAACCTTGCCAGGACCTATGCCGATGGTTGGAATATGCCTATTCCCAGCTGATTCGCTCCCATCGGTACAAAACTGATAGGTGCGTACCAACGGATCAAGACCCATGTCACTATAAACTTTTTTCGCTGCAAGAACAAGAAAATCCTCCTCGTCCAGATACCACCCGGGGTAGAACCGTTCCGAGGTCAAGCTTTCGCCGGTATACGTCGGCAATGCTTCCCTGGCATACGAGACTTCGGCCTTGAACGATGGGTCCAGGCTTTCCAATGTGTCGATGGTCGAGCGGATCGGTGCAAGTACCGACTCGCGATCCTCGTCCTCCAGTAGCCGCCGATCGAGTGTCACACGGCAACGGCTCGGGATGATCGAGGTGCCCGGATAGGGAGAGGAGATCATATCTGTCGCCACCATGATACCCTCACCGAGTTGTGGAGAGACAGCTGGAGGTGTTTTTCTCAGGTGATGAAGCAATCGTACCATCTGGTCTATGGCATTCACGCCCCGTTCGGGATGCGCCGAGTGTGCGTTCACCCCGATGGTCTCCAAGATGATTTCCGCCCGTCCCTTCTGTCCGATGGCAATCTCCAGGTTATTGGGTTCACCGAGCACGACGGCATCCGGAGCTATGTGGTCGAGCACTTTTCCGAACCCCACCCCCTCGAATACCTCCTCGTACACGACGGCGACAACCCATATGTCGGCGCCGGTGCGTGTGCCCTTGCTCGTCGCCGCACCATGGATCATCGCAGCCAAGGCCGCCTTCATGTCGGCCGCCCCTCGACCGTAGAGGCGGCCATCCTTGATAACCGCACCAAAGGGATCGACGCTCCAGGCAGCGGCATCGGGAACATCGACGATATCCATATGGCCTTCGAAGAGTATGGATCGCCTACCGTCACCATTCAGTTTGCCGATGACGTTCCCATACTGGTCCGAGCGGATCTCGTCATATCCGAGTTCCCGCATTTCACGGATAATCCGTTCGGCGACGGCCTGCTCGTTGCCGGACAGGCTTTTCAGGCGGATCAGGTCCTGGCAGAATGCGATCAATTTCTCGTTATTCACCCCAACGACTCCTGTCATGTCATATCCATAGTTTTTGTGTGGTGGTCAAAACATGAGCCCCCTCGGACGTGACCAGGAGGTTTTGTTCATAATTCACGGTACCGACACCGGGTTTGTACAGGCATTTCTCAACAGCCAGATACATATGTTCCTGGATCAGCATGGTCTCTTCGTTGACGAACCAAGGCCGTTCCCATGTCATGCCGATCCCATGTCCCCAGTGGGGAGGGAACGCTGCGTAGATATGGTTCGGATCCTCTTGCTTCGCGTCCAGGCTTATCCCATGTTCCAGCAGGTACCGGTCCCCAGCTTCGACTATTTCCCGAATGGAGGCTTTGGGTACGATCTTCGAGATCACATGCTCGCATGATGCGGTGACCTCTTCGATCATCCTGCGTTGGATCGGGTTTGGTGAACCGCCCACGACGGTGGTTCTCCCGAAGTCACAGATGTACCCTTCGTAGAGGATGATCAGGTCGACCTTGAAGATATCGCCGCGTTGCATCTTCCTCTGGGAGTCGAATCCCGGGAAATCGATGCTGTGGACCGGATTTGCATCCGGGCTACCATTTGTCACCACAAAGTAGAGGACTGCCCCATTGCTGAACACGTAGTCCATCGCGGGTCCAATCACTTGGCTTTCGGTCTTCCCGGGAGCCACCCCTTCCATGATGATCCGCACCGCCTCGCTTCCTATCTCGCAGGCCCGGATGATGGCTTGGCGCTCCCGCGGGGCTTTTATCAGGCTGAGTGTGCCCATGATATCGTCACAGGGAACCAGCTCCAACTGAGGCATGGAGTGATGCATGTGCCGCCAGGTCGTGACATGCAAGGTGTCCTCGTAGATGATGCCGGCGGGACCCGCATCCATATGCAACTCCTTGGCAGTCTCGGACAACAACCGGTGGAAATCGGGTGCATACCGCACATCCTCGATTGCCACCAGATCCTTGCGATACTCCAGGGTCGTAACCAGGAGGACCGGCTCCCCTTGTGCTGGAATGAGCAGCATGGAGTGGGAGCGGCCGCTCCACAACGGCAGGTTGTCGGGGAGATAGCAGCGTTGCTGATAATGGTTCGCGAAGAAATCTCCGCCTGCGAACCGGTCGAAGGTGCCGCCTCCACGGGAGCACACGAACACTCCCGTCAACGAACGGTCCTTCGCGGCTTTCTGGCAGGCACGACGTCTTTCCTCAAACAGTTCTTGTGGTACATCATTGGCAAACATGGTCTGCTATCTCCTTTCTCTATCGGCTATAGAATTGGGCGACTTCCGCCTCCAATCCAACCAGGACCTTCTCGGAGCGTTTCCCGTATTCCTTCTTGAAGAATTCCCGCACCGGTGCGGCGGCTGCCTTGAATTCACCTATGGCGGCTTCGGACAGTTCGACAACCTCCAAGTGCTGGGCAAGCACCTTCTCCGCTTCGGCATTCGCCTTGTCCTGCAGTTCGAATGCGTACTCGTGCATCTCTATTACCGTTTCATCCAATATCTGCTGCAGGTCCGCCGGAAGGTTGTTGAAGCTCTCATTGTTCATGAACACGCCTTCCAGATACATGATGTGGTTCGATTTGATCAGATAGTCCTGCACTTCATACCATTTCATGTCGACCAACGCCCCAAGGGGATTCTCGACACCGGAAACCATGTTGAGTTGCAGGGCGCTGTACACATCGGTGTACGGCACGGGGGTTGGGTTCGCGTCGTACGCCTCGTAGTTCTTGATGATCAGCGGGGTATCCATGGTCCTGAAGGGCATTCCCTTGAAGTCCGAGGGCTTTTCGATCCGTCGGTTGCTCAGCCAATCGCTTGCCCCCAACGGCCAAAGGTCCATCAGCTTCAGGTTCTTCTCGGCGTAGATGGCAGGGAATTCCTCGGTGGCGACCTTGCTGGATGCCAGGAAATCATAGGCGTCCTTCACGTCGGTGGGCAACAGGTAGTGCAAGGCGAACACCTGTCCCTCGGGAACGATCGTCGCGACATTCCCTGGGCTCACGATCGCCATGTGGGTCGACCCGGTGAGCAGGTGTTCGACCAGATCGACTCCGACTCCAAGCTGTCCGACCTGGAACACTTCGAACTTGATCCTGCCGCCGCTCTTCTCCTCGACCCGCCGGGCCAGTTCCTTGGCGTACAGGTCGGGTACCGTATCGGCGTACTCCTCATGGGTAATCTTGAACGTGTACGTCTTCTGTACTTCCGCCTTTTCACTGGAGGCCGAGTCTGTGCTCCTATTGCAGGAAGGCAACAGGACGATCAGTGCGGCCAGCAAAACGAACCATACCTTTTTCATGATAATTCTCCTTTTCTATCTACAGGGTCTGCACCGGGCAAACCTGAAATAACAAGCAGTCGATCGGATGCGGGATCAGCGCATCAGGTTCACCAGGAACAACGAGATCTCGGGGAATGCCGATATCAGCAGACACGCCACCAGAAGCATCGCGATGTACGGCCCTTCGTTCCTGATAACCGTAAGGAAGGGTTTGTCGAAGATCGCGCTGCACGTGAATATGCTCGTTCCGAACGGTGGTGTTCCCGATCCGATGGCGACTTGCAGCGTGATGATGATCCCGAGATGGACCAGGTCGATGCCGGCCGCAACCGCAATGGGCACGAAGATGGGGGTAAGGATCAGGATGACGACCACGGCTTCGACGAACATGCAACTGATGAAGAACAGGATGTTCACCACCAAGAGGATCATGAATACCGAGGGATCGCTTCCAAGTATGCTCTCTGTGAACATCTGGGGAACACGAGCATAGGAGATGACCCAGGAAAAGGCTCCTCCGACCGCTACCAGGACGAATACGACGGTTGTGATGATGCCGGTCGACAGGGCGATGCGATATATGTCGCGGATCTTGATGCTCTTGTAGATGAACACCTCGACGATCAACGCATACAATACGGAGACGGCGGCGGCTTCGGTCGGGCTGAATATTCCCGTGTAGATTCCACCCATGATGATCAGGGGGAAGCCGAACGCGAAGAAGCTGTTCTTCGTCGCCTCCCACCGTTGCGCCCATGTGGCTTTGGCTATACTGGGAATCTTCTTCACTTTCGCATAGATGGCGCAATAGATTCCGAACATGATCAGGATAACGACCGCAGGTCCCAGGCCGGCGACAAACAGTTTGCCTATGGAGGCGCCGCTGGCTACTCCGTATACGACCATGCCGAGGCTCGGTGGGATCAGGTAGGCGAGATTGCTTGAGTTGATGATCAACGCCATAACTTCGCTGTCACTGTATCCCCGTTCCAACAGCTTCTTGCGGACCGGACGGCCTACCGCCACGACTGTTGCCTGGGTGGAGCCGCTGATGGATCCGAACAATGCGCAGGTCACCGAGGTCGTGGTGGCCATGCCCCCGGGCAAGTGCCCGACAAAACGCTCGACAAAATCCAACAACCGGTTCGAGGTATGGCCTGTGCACATGATGTCTGCGGCCAACATGAACATCGGGATCGCCATGAGCACGGGGCTTTGGACGCCCAGGACCATTTGCTGCACCACGGTGAATATCTTCACATCGGGCATGAATGTCAGCATGTAATAGAGGGTGGAGAACAGCATGGTCATGATCATAGGGAACCCGAGCAGCAACAATACCACCATAATCGCCAATAGACTAAATACCATTGTTTTCCTCCGTGGCCATTTTCTCCGTGCCGATGTAGACTTGGCTTTCCTTGATGTTCATGACGATGTTCAGCGCATACTGGATGGCTCCCAGTCCGAAGCCTATGGGAACCACCAGCACCCGGATCCAAGCCGGCATTTCAAGGGCGGATGTCACCCGACCGAGCATCTTCGTATATTCGATGTATTCGAAGGCGATGAAGCAGACATAGACGTATGTGGCGCATGTCACGCTCGAGATGAGGATGATCAGGATCTTCTGGACTTTCAGTGGTACGGCATCGAACAATGCCGACATCCTGATATGCCGTCCCTTCTTGGCCGCATAGCCGATCCCACTGAAGGTGGCGAGGATGACCAGGGTCACGCCGATTTCGTCTGCCGCGGGGATGCTGTTCGAGAACACTTTCCGTGCGATCACGTTCGATATCAGTACGACCGCCATGAGGATTATGCTGGTCCCCAGCAACCACTCGGTGAAGACGGATACGTAATAATCGATCTTCTTCAGTATATTCATAGGCCTCCTCCAGGACGACTCTCATTCAACTGTGTCAACTATGAATCATCACTATTGATTTGTCAAATCTTTTTTTCCACCATTTTTTCTTGTCCCGCAGGACCGCCACTTCCTGCCCTGAACACGGATTGTGACTGCAGTCCCCTCTCCTACCGTACATCATGCCACCGCTGGCGTTGTACAAAATGTAGTACAAACATGAATATGCAACGCCTGCCCTAATCTATAAACTGAAAAGAATTGTCGGGTCAGGAGCTGTCAAACAATCA
>PGXU01000138.1 GCA_002839335.1 Spirochaetae bacterium HGW-Spirochaetae-4 | reverse complement strand
GCAGGGATATGATCGTAACTTCACCATTGCCATCACCGCGTGTTCCGCCGTTATGGGGGTTATCATACCGCCGAGCATCCTCATGTTGGTGTGGGGCGGAACCATGTCGATTTCCGTCGGGTCCCTGTTCCTGGCTGGGATTGTCCCTGGAATCCTTCTCGGACTTTCCATGATGGTCACCGTGTACGTCTATGCGATAAAATACAAATATCCTGTCTATGAACGTTCGACTTTCAAGGAAGTCGTTATCGCAACCATCACCTCGATTCCCGGACTCGTCACACCGATCATAATTATCGGTGGTATCGCCTTCGGCATCTTTACCCCGACCGAAGCTTCGGCGATCGCCGTATTGTATTCCCTGGCAGTCGGAGTCTTCAACAAGTCGATGACGTGGAAAAAATTTGTCGCTGTGCTCAACGACACCGCGAAACTGACCGGTATCACCTTGTTCTGCGTTGGTACCGCTTCGACATTCAGCTGGCTGTTGGCGTACCATCGGGTTCCCCAGGCTTTGGTCGAATTTGTCAATGCCATGCAGTTGGGACCTGTGGGTATCATGATGATCATCTCGTTGATTTTCCTAGTCGTCGGTATGTTCATCGATGCCATTCCTGCGATCATTATCATGGGAAGCATCCTCTATCCGATCGCAATCCATGCCGGAATACACCCCATCCACTTCTCCTTGGTCGGTATCGTTTCGCTTGCCTTCGGTTTGGTGACCCCTCCCTACGGTATGTGCCTGTTGATTGCATCGCGGATCGGAGAACAGCAGGTACCGAAGGTATTGAAGGATGTCGGTATCATCTTGCTGCCTATGTTGGGAATATTGTTGCTTCTCGTGCTTGTGCCGGAGGTGGTGCTGTTCCTGCCGAGATTGATCGCTCCACAATTCCTCTAGGGGCTGTGGGTCACTTCCGATAGTCTGTTCTACAAATGACATTGATGCATGGGGAAATACGGATATGAAAAAAGTGTGCGGTCCGGTGAAATTACATACGATGAGAGTAGTGCGAACCTATACTGGAGGGAAGCTGCTCGACCAGATGCAGGGAATTGCACCTGCCACCGACGGCAATCGTCCTGAAGAATGGGTGGCTTCCACCATAACTTCCCGATATGCAGACGATCCCAATACGGGATTGAGTGTCATCGACGATGCCGGTAGTGAGGGAAGGTATTTGCGGGATTTGATTGCGGTCGATCCGGCAGCCTACTTGGGCACCGACCACGTGGCGAATTTCGGCGAGTCGATGGGATTCTTGGCAAAGCTGATAGATTCGGACAAACGTTTGAATATTCAGACGCATCCCGACAATCGGAAGGCCAGGGAATATTTCAACTCGCCGTTCGGTAAGACTGAAGCCTGGTATATCATAGATACCAGAATCATCGAAGACCAGGATCCGTACATCTATTTGGGATTCAAACCCGGAATCACGAAGGACAATTGGATCAAGTGGATCAAAGAACAGGATATCGCGTCGCTGGAAGCCAGTCTCCATAGGATACCGGTTAAAAAAGGTGATGTGTTTCTCGTGGAAAGCGGTATGCCTCATGCCATTGGGAGCGGGTGCTTTTTGGCTGAGATCCAAGAACCTACCGATTATACATTCCGTGTCGAGAAGATGATGAATGGTTCGGTCCCGTATCCGGAGGAAGTGTACCATCAGGGGATCGGCTACGAAAAGATGTTCGAGTGCTTCCATTATGATGCCTATACGTTGGAAGAGTTGTTGACCAAGACAAGGATCCAACCTCGGGTGAAATCCAGCTCGGAGGGGCATGTGCTGCTCGAATTGCTCTCTGCGCGCCATACCACCCGATTCTCAATGGACAAGCTTACCGTATCCGGCACGTGTTCCTTGGATCCGACCGATACCTTCAGCACAGCGGTGGTACTTGCTGGTGAGGGAAGGCTTTCCCATGCGGACTCGACGATACCGGTCGCCAGGTCGACGGAATTGTTCCTGCCTGTGACAATGGAACCGCTGCAGTGGGAATCCACTGGAATCGAACCACTCGAAGTATTGGTGTTCTACCCGCCGAAAGGCTAGTATTCTGTCCCAATGATATTTAGACAATATTGACACTTGCCAATTGCCTCGGGTAGGATGAGAATGGAGGTGAACCATGGCAAGAAAGAGAACAC
>PGXU01000007.1 GCA_002839335.1 Spirochaetae bacterium HGW-Spirochaetae-4 | reverse complement strand
CCACCCAAGAGGACAGCACCGGTACCAGAACCGGGAATACCCAGAGCCAACAAGGGTGCGAAGGCCCCTGCCGCCGCTCCGTTGTTCGCCGCTTCACAGGCCGCGATACCTTCGATGGCTCCAGTACCCAGCGGTTCCTCATTCTTGAAAGACTTCTGTGCGGCGTATCCCATGAAGGCGGCTGTGGTAGCACCTGCACCCGGTAGGACTCCAACAAACGTTCCCATGAAACCCGAACGGACAGCAGGGAAGAACAATCGTTTGAAATCATGCAATGTGATCATGCTGCCCTTGATCGTCAATTTCTCGATAGAGACCTGGGTCTTCTTGTTCCGTTCTTCCATCAACTTGATAACCTGGGCGAATCCGACCACACCTATGACAAACGGCGTGAAGGGAATCCCACCGAGGAGGTAGATGCTTCCGAAATCATAACGGGGACTACCCGAAAGGGTATCCATGCCCATGCTAGCCAATAGGATACCGAACATGGTTAGCAAGAGGCCCTTGGTGGGATTCTCACCTACCAGCCATCCGATGGATGTCATTGCGACAAGCAATAGGGCAGTCATTTCGGCGGGACCGAACTTCAAGCCGATGTCAGCAAGGGCAGGCCCCATGAATGTGAGGATAATCATACCGATGGTTCCACCGATGAAGGAGGCCATGTTCGACGTCAACAGCGCTTGACCGGGACGTTTGCGCTGGGTAGCCATGGGGTATCCGTCCAAGGCTGTCATGACCGCCGGGCTATCGCCGGGAATGTTGAGCAGGATTGCGCTGAAGGCTCCCCCATACATATTGGAGTAGTATAGTGCTCCCAACATGATAATGGCGGTGGTCGGATTGAATTTGAAGGTCAAAGGCAGCAACAGTGCGACTCCAGCCAATGAACCGATACCCGGCATGGCGCCGACAATCAGTCCCAGCACGGCTCCCAGGATCGTCACACCGATATTCTGTAGTGTGAATAGGACAGAGAATCCATCTAGCAATAGTTGTAGGTTTTCCATGTTCTCCTCCTAGTTGGCGATCAGATTGAGGATCAAACCTTTCGGAAATGGTACCCCAAGCCACAATACGAATGCACCGATAACGATGCCCATGATGATCAGGAACACGGTCAGGGTGGTTCTCCATGTACACTTCTCAAACCAACGCAACCATACGAGCACATACAAACCCACACTCGGCAATAGTCCGATAATGAAGGTGGTTCCCATGATCACCACTACACTCAAAGGAACCAGCCAGTTCTCCAATGGCCAGGAAGGGGCCTTCTCCTTGAAGGAAAAGACCAATGCCAGCAAGCTGGCTGCCAGAAGCGCGAAGGAGATGATAACCGGAAAGAATCCCGGCCGGGGACCTTTCAGATCTTCCCAGAATCCATACTTCGCAAACCCCATCCAGATGAATGCGATCGAAATGCCGATCATCGCGATCGGGATATATTGCTTGACTCCGAACTTCCTATCCTTCTGTTCAACAGAACTCATACCGACCCTCCGGATACCATATGGTTTGCCATTCGGCATGTCATCTTCACAGCATTCTCAAATGCTCGCGTTCCGGCTATGTTCTTGCCGGCGATATCGTACGCAGTACCATGGGCACACGTCGCAATCGGTGCGGGAAGCCCACCGGCGATCGTTATACCTTCGTCAAAACCCTTCAGCTTCAATGCAATCTGTCCTTGGTCGTGGTACATGGTAACCACTCCGTCGAATTCGCCGCGGAAAGCACGGATAAACAAGATATCCGAGGGATATGGCCCAGAGGCATCTATCCCCTTCGCCCGGGCTGCGGCGATCGCCGGTTCAATGACATCGAGTTCTTCACGACCGCAGAGGCCATGTTCCCCCGCATGGGGATTCAGTGCCGCCAATCCAAGTCGGGGTCTTGCGATTCCCGAATTGCGCAACGAGGAATCCGCCAAGGTTATGGCACGGGTAATCGTCTCCACGGAAAGATTGGAACTTACTTCCTTTATGGGAATATGGCTGGTGGTCCGGGTTGTCCACAAATCTCCCAACACATTGATTTCCCCGAATGGGCCGGTGTGTCCGAATATGTCCGCCAAAAGGTGATGTTCGCTTTCGAACTTGCATCCTGCCATCTTCATGGCTTCCTTATTGAACGGTGCGAAACAGAATCCATCTATCTTCTTCTCAAGAAAGAGATGTGCTGCCTTCTGGATCATCGCTAGCACCGAGGCACCGCTTTTCACACTGACCCTACCCAATTCATAATCGGTTTCCGGATCCAGGTCCGCCTGGTCCAGGAAGGGAATGGCACCCGAGTGCCATTCGGCTTCGGAAACATCCCCGATCAGTTGGTAGGCCACTTGCTTCCCGACAATACGCATGCCTTGCTCAAATACCCGCTTGTCGCCGATAACCACCGGTTTGCATACTGTATCGAAAAACTTTACAGATGCCAATTTGACAACCAGCTCAGGACCAACCCCTGTACCATCACCCAACAACACGCCAATCACTGGTTTTCGTTCCATAATATAGTATTTCTCCACCAACTTTCATATTTGACATACTCTACGAAGTGCAGGGGTCTGTCATATATATCAATGCAGAAACTGTGCCAATTATCAGTTATTTCAAATAATATAGTCCAAACATATTTCTCAGAATAAATTAATAGATTCTTAATATTTGTAATGAATACATTTTCTATCCATATGTTTCATCTTTGTTTCAAATGAAATGAAACGTGAAACATGTTTGAAACATATAACTTAAAAAGCTGGATACACACATTGATGGTATCGGGAAATTACAAACCAGCATTCTCTTCGCGAAGCCTTCGCCACAATGTGGTCCGGCTGATACCAAGGGAGCGTGCGAAGGCATCCTTGTCCATGCCGCTTTCGGCAAGCAACCTCGATAGGGGAAGCCGTGCCTCCCCTTTCTCAATCCTCGGATGTTCAAACAGATTCTGCTGGAGATGTCCCCGATCGTCGAACAAGTAGTAGGACTCCACATCCGAGCGTGTTATTGTTCCAGATTCGTTCAGGATTGCCATACGCTCACTGAAATTCCTCAGCTCACGGATGTTCCCCTGCCAATGGAAACCCTGCATGATCGGCGCGACATCCGGGTCGATGGCAGGGACTTTCTTTCCCAACTCCTTCGCATACCTGGTGACAAAGTGTCGGAATATCAAATCGATATCCTCAGGCCGTTGCCGCAGGGGAGGAATCTTGATGTTCAACAGATTGATCCGGTAGTAGAGGTCCTGTCGGAACAACCCTTTCTGGACCCGATCGAATATGTTGATATTGGTGGCCGATATGATCCTTACATCGACCGGTACCACCATATCACCACCAATCCTGCGAATCTCCCGTTCCTGCAACACCCTGAGTATCTTGGCCTGCAACTGCAATGGCATCTCACCGATCTCATCGAGGAAAATAGTCCCCTTGTGGGCCAATTCGAACAATCCCATCCGACCACCCTTCACAGCTCCCGAGAAGGAGCCCTCGGTATAACCGAACAGTTCGCTCTCCAGCAGGTGTTCAGGAAGCGCCGCACAGTTGACCGCCACAAATGGTTGGCTGCTCCGCTTCGAAGCATTGTGTATACTCTGCGCAAACAGTTCCTTGCCTGTTCCGGTCTCACCAACGATGAATACATTGGAATCGACCTGGCTGTATGTATACGCTGTCGCGATAAGCCGCTTCATGGTTTCATTCTCACACAATATATTGCCGAAATGGTAATGGGCGACCAGACCCTTATGGCTCAATTCCTTCCTGATCTTTTGTTCGGTTTCCCTGATGGCTTCGATATTCTTGCACGTCACCAAGACTCCCGCACTCTCCGAGTCGACCATGATGGGGGTGTAGGAGACCAAAAGCAACTGGTCGTTGATGGTTTCTATCGCCTCCGATTCCACTTGCGTCTCCAGGGTCGGTTGCCACCGCCCACCGGCAAAGAAGGAATCGACAGCACAGCCCTCGAGGTTCTCCTGCCAGTCGTGGAGAAACAGTTGCGATGCCTGCGAATTCGCAGCGATCACCTGACCAAGCCGATTCACCGCGAACACGGCATCCTCCGAGGAATTGAGTACCGTTGTGATCAGGTTGGTCCTAGTCCGTTCCCTGTTCAGCGACCTCGCGGCGGACACTGCCTCGTTGATAGCACGTCGCATCGCCTCGTCACCGGTCTTGATATGGACATGTGCGATCCCCAATGCTTCGCAACGCCTGCAAAGGGTAAGCCCCCCAACCATAGTATTGACTCCGAGGGCGTGCAGTTCGTCTATCGCCGCATACACTTCCTCTTCCCGTTCTGCCTTGCGCACATGGATAGGAATACCAGTCAAATCCTGCAATTGGACTGGTTCGCAGATCGAGGTGTCGGGAACTATCACCCCTACACCATCGGTGGTGTCACAGGTACGGCATTTCCAAAGCGCGGTCAGAAGATCACTACTCGAAATGGAAATCTCCACTATGTGTATGCTGGGATTTTCCCGTGCGATGGCACGACCGGTGATGCCTCGAACCACCACGATATCCACATCTGTAAGTTTTACGACACGGGCACTGGTCCCGACCAGATGCTCCAGTTGGAAGGACAATCCGTGCGGATCGATGGTGCTGACAAACGAACGGACCTGATCGTACAGTTCTTCATACGGTACAACGACAAGAATCCTGATCATCCGGATATGCCCTCCCCAGTGGTTTCGGGCTACACCATATCATATTCCTTTCTGAAACTCCATGTTTGTATCCAATTGATATATCAACAGATTTTTCATCCAATGGCATTGCCATAATTATTGTATCCTAATAGAATTCGCCGCATGGATCAGCAACTGTCAGGCATCAAGGGGATGCTCGCACTCTACAAGGGGCTTCCCCGATCAGTCTATGTACTCTTTTTTGCAACCATCATGAATGGAGTCGGTATCTTCGTGTATCCTTTCCTGGTGCTGCTGCTCACCCAACACCTTGGTTATAGTGACGCATGGGCAGGAGCTTTCATGTCCGTTGCGGCGTTGGCCTACCTTCCTGGCTCGTTTATCGGAGGCAAGCTTGCCGACAAGATCGGACGCAAGCGGGTCATGGTCATAGGCCAACTGTTGGCAAGCTCCATGTTCGTTGTCTGCGGTTTCCTCGGCACTTCGGTCTGGGTCCCGTTCTTCATTATCCTCAATTTGCTGTTCGACGGTGCGACGGACCCCGCACGCAATGCCCTTATGACCGATATCACCACTCCCGAAAACCGCCAGGTAAGCTTTTCCCTCAATTATCTGGGTCACAACATGGGTTTTGCCCTTGGTCCGGTAATCGCCGGGTTCCTCTTCTATGCCGCACCCGGTTGGTTGTTTTTCGGCAATGCAATCGCTGCGACAATATCGATCATCTTCGTCGGATTCATGGTTCCGGAGTCCAAACCCGACCAGGCAGCGATCGAGGCGAGCTACCACACGGATTCCCCTGAGAAGGCCCACCCCGGAGGATTGTTCAAAGCCCTGTTCTCACGTCCACGGCTCCTGATCCTCGCGGTTTGCATAACCTTCTTCAGCTTTGCATACAGCCAATCCCTATTCGCCCTACCGTTGTACACGACTTCACTCTACGGGGAGGCCGGGGCAGCCTTGTATGGTTCCATGATGTCCTTGAATGCGATCGTGGTTGTCTGCAGCAATGCATTCATCGTCATGATACTGAGAAGGTTCCACCCGCTCCGCAATATCGCCTTGGCGGGAATCCTGTACGCCGTCGGTTTCACATGCATGGGTTTGGTACAGGCTCCGATCTGGTTGTATCTGTTGACGATAGTCTTTACCCTCGGTGAAGTAATCGATGCGACCAACACCCATTACTACATAGCAAACAATACTCCCATCAGCCACCGGGCCAGGTTCAGCGCGATACTCCCCGTGATCATGGGTTTGGGACATGCTATTGCTCCGCTTATAGGCGGCCAGATCAGTACTCGATATGGGTTGGGCCACGTGTGGGTAGTCATAGGTATTTCCGCCATGGTGGGAACAGTGGGTATCATCATCCTGTATGCGACGGAAAAACGATCTGTCGGTTGACCATTCTGATGGGCAGACACAGGCAACGCAGGGTGAGAAACGGTGCTCCTTGGGGCGATATAAAGCCAATACCTACCCGGTCAGGTTCTCGCCCCAAGGGGTCGATACCATGCATTGCAGGGCTGGAGCCATCTCCACAACGGACTACTATTTATTAGAACTGCTCCATTTTTATACTATCTCTATAACTATATGACAATTAATTCATTATAAATAGTTAACCAGTTTAGTTTTTCTCTTTCTCTACCAATTCGCTTCCTACTACTTTACATAAATTTCAATCGAACGTATTGTTATGACATGGATGTTGGAAAAGCAATACGAGATTTGAGAGTCAAGGCTGGATACTCGCAGGACAAGCTGGTCGCACAGACCGGCATTTCGCGGAGCCAGTTGTACTTCATCGAATCGGGAAGATGCGTTCCAAGAATTGAAACCATGGAGAAGATAGCGTCTGTACTCAACATGCGCGTCTCAGATATCATCATGTATGCTGAGGCGCAGTATCCGTCGAAGTCTTCCTGAAGACTGAGAAGGGACGCAGACACTCTCCCCAAAGGTTCGGTACTTGGACGTTGGTGCCTCTAATTGAGGAAGACGTGAGGGTCTGCTGTCAGACGGCACGAGCCATGCAGCAAATCTTCTTGGTATCTGCCGCGGTAACGGATAGAGACCTATAAGCACCGCAAGGCATACGAGCAAAGGATGTTGCCCATAAAGCAACATCCTTTTCAATGTTCGAAAGCGAGTCTACAAGCCCCATCCAAGGCCGAGCCCTTTGGCTCTATTATCGTGAACAATGGATACATCAATCTGAATTTCTCGAGAAACCGATTCCTTACAATCCTGTCATGATCGAAGACACCGCCGGCCAAGACCAACTCCTTCTTGACAATTGGCGGCATCCGTTCGATGACGCTACCAATCAAGGCGACCAGTTCCTCAGCTGCCTCATGAAGAATCCGTAAAGCCAAGGTATCACCGTTTTGGGCAAGGGATGTCACGAGAGGGGCAATCGAAGCTTCTTGCGCCTTCGTAGAACGGTGATGGATGAACTCCACCAGATCCTCGACACCGGCAAGTCCGAACTCTCTGATAATATGGTCAAGCAACGTCGTGGGGATATCCCGACCTTCCATACTCCGCAACGAACGGACGATAGCCATGTGTCCAATCCACCAGGCCGACCCTTCGTCACCAAGTCGATAGCCCCACCCTCCGGCACGGATCAACTGTCCATCAGATGAACGGCCCAAAGCCAGCGATCCCGTGCCGCTGATGAGGCAGAATCCTTCCAATGAACCAAGACCTCCGCAAAGAAGAATCTCACCGTCGGTGCACAGCGCAACGGGAACGGAATCCCCCAGTATGCTTGTGATGATCGATCTGTACCAATCGATTTCTTTCTTCCGACCGAGCCCGGCACTACCGATGCACCCTCCTTTAAGTTCCTCTCGTCTGATTCCAACCATGGTGCAGGCTTGGGTAATAATTTCCTGTAGATTCCGACCGACTTGTTCGGATGTCACCGAATAGATATTGGTACTGGCCCCTTCTGCATAGGCGACCATGTGCAATTTGTCGTCGACCAATGCTATCCTCGAGCGGGTTCCTCCACCATCGATTCCGAACCAGAGCTGTTTGGTTTCCATCATGTTGCCTGCCTCCGGGCATCCAATACACGATTGATGCTCCCTCCGTTGGTATCCAGGAGCATTTGGGCTTCAGCAACGTCGACTGCCAACAAGGACATCAATATCGATACCCGGACATTGCCTCCGGAAACAGTATACAACCGTTCCGCCTCCTGTCGATCGCAACCGGTTATCTCCACCACCAATCGTTTTGCCCGGTCCACCAGTTTGGTGTTCAGTGGCATCAGGTCGACCATTAGGTTGTTGTATACTTTTCCGATACGGATCATGGCAGTCGTCGTTATCATATTTAAAACGAGCTTCTGCGCGGTCCCCGATTTCATGCGAGTACTCCCAGTGATAATCTCGGGGCCGACCGGCAAGAATATCTTATGGTCCGCACAATCGAAAACCTTCGAGGTTTCATTCGAGGATATCGCACCAACACGGGCGCCAAGCGATTGCGCATACTGCATTGCACCAACCACGTACGGAGCTTGTCCGGATGCTGTAATGCCAACGAGGACATCGATGGAGGAGAATTCCCGTGAACGCAATTCGGCAACACCTGAATCCGGATTGTCTTCGGCCCATTCCACCGATCGGGTCAATGCTGGTAAACCACCGGCTATCAAACCTTGGACCAATGTCGGGGGAACGCCGAATGTCGGAGGACACTCGGAGGCATCCAGGACTCCCAACCTGCCCGATGTTCCCGCACCTATGTAAAACAGCCGTCCTCCCTTCTGAAACGATTCGACCACATCATCCACCAAAGCGGCAATCGGATCCAATGCCGTAGCAACGGCCAGTGGCACATTCCGATCTTCCGAATTGATGATTTGAAGTATCTCAAGGGTGGACTTGGTATCGATCCTGTAGGAAAGCGGGTTTCGCTGTTCGGTCGAAGGCAATGCTTTGTCATTCATTTTACTGCTCCTGCTGTCATTCCTTTGATGAAATACCTGGACATGAATATATACATCAACAACATGGGAAGAATTGCGATTGATAGACCCGTGAACAGTAGGCTCCAGTTGGTCGCATGTTGGCCAAAGAAGGTACTGAGTCCGACGGGAAGTGTCTTTCTACTGTTCGATTGCAGGAAGACAAGCGGGAAAAAGAAGTCATTCCAAATCGGAACGGCGTTGTAGATGGTGACCAGAGCTATGGCGGGAGCGGTCATAGGCATGATAATGCGACGATAAATCTGGAAATCATTGCATCCATCGATTCGTGCGGCATACTCCAGTTCCAATGGAATTCCCTTCATGAATCCGGAAAGGATGAAGACTGTCGAAGGCAAACCCATCGCTATGAATATCAGGATTACCGAAATCCTCGAATCAATCAGGCCCAGACGTTTCACTATAATAAACAATGGAATAATCGCTGCCTTCAGGGGAAGCATGATACCACTGAGGAACAACATATACACGAGCGTATTCGCCTTGTAGCGGTACCGCGATACACCATACGCCCCCATCGAGCCGAAAAGTAGGACAAATCCCATGGCGACTCCCGTTACCAGGAGGCTGTTTGCGAAATACCTGTCGAATCCCTTTTCAACCCATACCGTATGAAAATTCTTGAACCCTATCGACTGGGGAAATCCAAAGGGTTTGGTGAGAATTTCCCTATTCGTCTTGAATGCGGAAATCACCATATTGAACAAAGGATACAGGATTAAGAGAACATAGATTGTCATGATTGCCATCATGAGAAATATGAACAGTCTCTTGCCCCACCCCGCACCACGGAACCGAAGGTCGCTGATCATAGCTGCACCTCCCTGTTTCGGGAGAATCGGATTGAAATGAGGGAGATCAAAAATGTCAGGATGTAGATCACTACCCCGATAGCACTGCCTATACCAATTTCCGGGCTACCGGCATCGACAGATCCGAAAGCTGTCCGGTAGAACAGGGTCCCGATCGTATCTGTGGAATAGTTCGGACCTCCATCCAGTCCTGTCATGGTATATATCTGTTCAAAAACATTCAGACTCCCGATCACCGTAAGGACTGTGATGATCGTGATCGAGGGAATGATGAGGGGAAACACTATTTTCCAGAAGAGCTTCCACTCACCAACACCGTCCAGATGAGCGGCCTCCAGACATTCGGTTGGTACATTGTCTATCGCGGCGAGAAAAACCAGAGAGGGGAACCCGACCCATCGCCAGATGTTCACCATGATGATTGCCATTGTGGCGAACCGTTCTTCTCCAAGCCAGGCATGTTGCAGGGACTCGAGACCGACAAGGCCGAGAAAATTGTTCACCAAACCAGATGGTTTTAGATAGAGCCCCCAAAGGAACCCGACCGCAATGATCGAAAAAAGCACTGGAATAAAGAATATCCGCTTGAATGCCTGGTAACCGGGAATACTCCTGCTCATAAGATAACCGAACAACAATCCGACAGAATTCTGCAGAACCATGGTGGATAGGAACCAGATGAGGTTGTTTTGCAAAGCATTCAAGAATCGCTGTTGGTAGGGATATTTTGTGAACAACCGGGAGAAATTCTCCAACCCGACAAATTCAACCGGAAGCAATTGGTTCCATGAGAAGAGACTGTTGTATAAGGACATGAAAAGTGGGAGCAGAATAAATACGCCGACTATCATCAGGCCGGGAGTTACAAAGAAGATAATCCAAGCTGCTTTCCTCAGCTGTTTGACATCCATGCGAGCCTCCTGCAAACAGGGTGGATTGGTGCCGGCGGTTCCGGCACCAATGTGTGATTCCAATTAGATTATTTTTGGAACGGCTTGTAATAGGAAGCTATACCATCCTGTACTTGTTTCGCCGCTTGGGCAGGTGTCAGCGTACCTGCCATGACTCCTTGCGCTGCCGCTTGCCACAGTGAGGATCCCGTCGGTTGCTGGTATCGGAATCCGACAAGGAATATGAATGGTGTGGCATTCTTCTGCAATTCAAGAACCCTTGCGATGAAAGGATCACTCGAAGCATCGACCCCAGGGACCGAAGAGATCATCTTAAGCTCCCGGATCATTGAATTCCCAAAGTCCTTGCTTGAAAGGAATTTCAGGAACTTTACCGCTGCATTCTTCTTCTGTGAAGCAGCATTCATGGCAAAGTTCATATCAGCGTACACTGAGACAGGACCTGGTTTGGAGGCGTCCTCTCCAGGAATGGCGAAGACATCGTAATCGAGATCCGGGTTCTGGGCGTTGAAGTAAGCCGCTTCGTACGAACCACCAACCAGATGACCTGCAACCTCATTGAAGAAATTAGCTCGCATGTCTTCATAGGAAACTCCCATGAACATGTCGGGCATATAGGCGGTGAGGGACTTCATCTTTTCGATCATCTTTATAAAAGCGGGGTCCTGGAAATTCTTCTTGCCTTCGACAACAGCGGTAAAGAAATCGGTCGCACCATAGAAGGCCGGTCCCATTCCACCGAGCATGGTTTCGAGTGTCCAACCATCCTTCGCACCATTGGCCAAAGGTATATATCCCGCTTTCTTCATTGCATCGAAATTGGCAATCAACTGTGCCCAATTCTTGGGAATGGACAGTCCGAGTTCCTTGTAGATGGCTTTGTTGTAATACATGAAGACCGTCTGGCTGACAGCGGGGCTGCCGTAGATCTTTCCATCGGTCGGCGAGGTTGCCCCGAGCAGTGCCGTTGGACTATAGTTTTTCAACTCGGGAAGCCATTGTTCCAACGGTTCCAAGTAATGGGAATCGGCGAATGTCGCCAAGCCTCCATAAGCACGACCTTGGAATACATCGGGGCCCGAACCTCCAGCAAGGGCTGCCGCCAGGATAGTGTTGTACTCGGTATTCTTGTGTGCTGTCTGCACCACCTTGATATCTGGGTTGGCGGCTTCAAAGATCGCAATCTGACTTGCATAGAAATCGACATCCTCAGGTCTCCAAGTCCAGAAATGGATTTCTGTCTTTGCTTGGCTACCCGCCACGGGGGTTTCGGTCGTACCGGCTGCGAACAACGTGGAAACAGCGACGGTGCAGACCAACATGAGCAATAGGAACCTTTTCATAACTCCTCCTTGTTTGGAACTATAGATATTCAGATATCCGTATTGTCATGTCATGATTCCGATTTGTCAAGAAAAATTAAAAAACTTTTTTACTAGATTATTTTCATTTCTGAAATTTTTTTTCATTTCAGCTATACGAAACGAGAGTCTCGTGGTATCATCGTTTCATGGAAGGTTGTTTGTATCGAATAAAGCAGTTCTCTGTGGATTTATCCCCTTCAGAACGGAAGATCGCCGACTATTTGGTTACCCATCCGGCACAATCTGTCCATATGGGGGTCTCCGAAATCGCCAGGAACTCGAACAGTAGCCCCGCGGCAGTTGTCAGGCTCGCGAATAGGCTCGGCTACAAGGGATATACGGAACTCCGTTTGAGTCTGGCAAAAGAGGTGTTTTCAACAGATTCAGGCAAGGAGACCTCTGTATTTCACGACATCACCGCAACGTCCAGTGTTGAAGACATTGTTCGGATCATGATCGGCCTTGCCGGAGAAAGCATTGCCGGGATCGAATCGGTATTGAACCGGGATGAATTGGAAGCGGCGGTACAGATTATTTACGGTGCCCGGCACGTGTTACTTTCAGGTGTGGGAGCATCGGGTGTTGTCGCAATCGATTTCCAACAAAAGTTGGCACGACTGGGCTTGCTGGCTATCCATACCAGCGACCCCGATATGCAGATAGTACAATCGTGTGCTTTGGATGAACACGATGTGGTCATAGCCATTTCCTATTCGGGTGAATCGGAGGCTGTGCTCAGGGTCGCGAAAGAGGCGAGAAAGAACGGGACGCCCATTATCGCCATAACTAGGGTCGGGGAGAATTCACTCGGCAAGCTGGCCGATCGCATACTTGCCGTTCCCAACAGCGAATCCTTGTTCCGTCAAGGAGCCACGCTATCCCGCATCAACCAACTTCTGGTAGTGGATATCGTGTACGCGACAATCCTTTCACGAATTCAAGAACAAGCCTCGGGGATAATTACCCGAACATGGGAAGCGGTTTCGCATGTGAGTGGCAAGGACACTTCCCGATCAAAAAATTGACCGGAGCAATTGGGATTTCCCCTACTCCGGTCCAAATTGAGCGATTGCTTCGGGGCTACGCCCTCTACGCTAAGTCGTTTGGTTAAGTCTCTTCGATCACTCCGCTCGCTCCCGCGATGCTCGTGTTTCCGAGGCCAATCGATTGCTCCGGGGCTGCGCCCTCTACGCCAAGTCGTTTGGTTAAGTCTCTTCGATCACTCCGCTCGCTCCCGCGATGCTCGTGTTTCCGAGGCCAATCGATTGCTCCGGGGCTGCGCCCTCTACGCTAATCGATTACCTCTTCAATCATCTCATCTATGGAGGCTCCGGGTGCGACCATAGGGTAGACCTTGTTGTCCAGCGGAATCTCGCAATCGATAACCACCGGCCCCTCCAATGCGAGTGCGGCGGCAAGGACAGCCTTCGGATCATCGTCTGTTCCCAAACGCATACCCTTCACCCCAAAAGCCTGGGCAAGTGCGACCCAATCGATTTCGGTATCCAACGTCGTCTCGGAGTACCGCTCTTCGTAGAACAGCGTCTGCCACTGCCGGACCATGCCCAACGTATGGTTGTTCATGATAAGGATCACAACAGGCAAACGATACCGTGCGATCGTCGCCAACTCGTTGCAGTTCATCTTGAACGACCCGTCACCGGCCACATTGACCACACGCTTGGTGGGATTGCCCACCTGGGCACCAATCGCAGCACCCGTACCGTATCCCATGGTTCCCAAACCGCCGGAAGTCAAGAACCGACCGGCAGGAGTATGGTGGTAGAACTGGGCGGCCCACATCTGGTGCTGTCCGACCTCGGTGACCACCACCGAATCTGGAGGCAAGACCGAGGACAGGGCGCGCAGGATTTCCGCGGGACGCTTGGTCTCACCGGCGATCTGGACCGGATGCTCGACCTTCCATTTGGCTATCTGTTCCATCCACGGTCCATGTACCAGCGGCTTGTCCAACATACCGTTCAATTTTGCGAGGACAACCTTCACATCACCGATCACATGGTGGTAGGTTGCGATATTCTTGTTGATTTCGGCCGGATCGACATCGATATGCACAACCCTAGCCTTTTTGGCAAAGGCACTGGCTTTGCTGACAACCCGATCGCTGAACCGCGCTCCGATCACCACCAAGAGGTCACAATTGTTCACGGCTATATTGGACACACGCGTTCCGTGCATCCCGATCATTCCGGTGAACCGCGGGTGCATCGTATCGACCGCACCATGGCCCATCAACGAGACACCCATCGGGCTGTCGATCTTTTCCAGGAATTCGGCCAACTCGGATTGGGCATTGGAAAGAATGACTCCTCCACCCACATACAACATCGGCTTGGAGGATTCCTTGATCAACTTGATCGTCTTCTCCAGGGAACTGGTCTTGACATGCAGGTCGTCGGGAACATACCGCTCGATCTCCACTTTGGTATACTCGGCTTCGGCGGCAGTGATATCCTTGGGAATATCGATCAGCACCGGGCCGGGCCTCCCCTCTCGGGCGATATGGAAGGCCTCCCGTATCGTGGATGCCAATTTCTCGACATCCTTTACAATATAGTTGTGTTTGGTGATCGGCATGGTGATACCGCTGATATCGACCTCCTGGAAACTATCCTTGCCCAACAGTTGGGTAGGAACGTTCCCGGTGAAGGCAACCATGGGAATCGAATCCATGTATGCGGTAGCCAAGCCGGTGACCAGGTTTGTCGCTCCCGGACCACTGGTGGCGAACACCACGCCGACTTTTCCCGTCGAGCGGGCATAGCCGTCCGCAGCATGCGACGCGCCCTGTTCATGGCTGGTCAGGATATGGCGAACCGAATCCCGGTTCTTGTACAAAGCATCGTAAGTGTTGAGTACAGCACCCCCGGGGAACCCAAAAATGGTATCGACACCCTGTTCCTTGAGGCAAGCGATAATTATCTCAGCTCCATTCAACTTCATATGTCAATCTCCCTCAGCCAGAACTCGGCGAACCAGCTGTCATAGGCAAAAACCAAAGTTCCTGCTATCTGTCTGCGAACACTGCACCGGTCGCGGCACTCGTGACCTGTTTGGCATACCGAGCCAAGTATCCTGTGGTTATCGGAGGTTCAGGTGCCTTCCAACCGATTTTTCGGCTTTCCAGTTCCTGTTCGTCGACCTTCAAGGTCAATGTTCCCTTGTCGATATCGATCTCGATGATATCCCCTTCCTTCACAAAGGCAATCGGTCCACCTTCGGCGGCCTCGGGGGAAACATGTCCAATCGAAGCACCGCGTGTAGCGCCACTGAAACGGCCGTCGGTGATCAACGCGACATCCTTATCGAGACCCATACCTGCAATCGCCGAAGTAGGTCCCAACATCTCGCGCATCCCGGGACCACCCTTGGGTCCCTCATAGCGGATCACGATCACATCACCCTTCTTGATATGTCCGCGATGGATCGCCAGACTCACTTCCTCTTCCGACTCGAATACCCGCGCCGGCCCGGAATGCTTGAGCATCTCCGGAGCGACAGCCGAACGTTTCACTACAGCTCCGTTGGGAGCAAGGTTGCCACGCAGTACGGCGATACCACCGGTCGCGCTGTACGGCTTGTCGATAGGTCGGATCACTTCCTTGTCATAATTCACCGCGGCAGCGATCTGGGCTCCCATGGTTCGTCCGGATACCGTCAGAACGTCCGAATGGATCAACTGCTTCTTATGGAGCTCCGACATCACGGCCATCACACCACCGGCACGATACAAGTCTTCGATATGGTACGGTCCGGCAGGGGCCAGATGGCACAAGTTCGGGGTCCGTTTGCTGACTTCGTTCGCCATGAAGATATCGAGGGCCACATGCGCCTCATGTGCTATCGCGGGCAAATGCAACATGCTGTTGGTACTGCAACCGAGTGCCATATCGACCGCAAGGGCATTCTCGAAAGCCTCGGGAGTCATGATATCGGACGGTTTGACCTGCTTCTTGTACAATTCCATGACCGCATAACCAGCTTCCTTCGCCAGACGGTCGCGTTCGGCATAGACAGCCGGAATCGTACCATTGCCGGGAAGACCCATCCCCAAGGCCTCTGTCAGGCAGTTCATGCTGTTGGCGGTGAACATGCCGGAACAGGATCCGCAGGTGGGACACGCCGAGTTCTCGCAAGCCAGCAGCTCGCTGTCGCTCATCGTTCCCGCGGCATGGGCTCCGACCGCCTCGAATACGCTGGTCAGATCGATGGCGCTCTTCTGGCCCGGTAGATGCCCGGCCAACATGGCCCCACCCGATACGAAGATCGTAGGGATGTTGATCCTGGCCGCCGCCATGAGCATGGCAGGGACGATCTTGTCGCAGTTGGGAACCATGACCAATGCATCGAACGGATGTGCAGTAGCCATGATCTCGATCGAATCGGCGATCAATTCCCTACTGGCCAAGGAATATTTCATTCCCTTGTGGCCCATGGCGATACCGTCGCATACACCGATGACAGAAAAATCGATCGGGGTTCCGCCGGCGTTGCGGACACCGGCCTTGACCGCATCCACAATCCTATTCACATGCACATGGCCCGGTATGATACCATTGGCCGAATTCACGATACCTATCAAGGGTGCCGCGATCTCCCGATCGGTGAGCCCCAAGGCTTTCATCAAGGAACGGTGGGGAGCACGGGAGCTCCCGCTCTTCATCTGGTCACTTCTCATATCTTCGCTCCATTCTCCGGTTGCAACACATACTCCCGGAATGCCGCCAGCAGCTTCAACGTCACTTCACCGGCAACTCCACTTCCAATCTTATGCCCGTCCAACTCCGTCAAGGCGATGATTTCCGCGGCAGTACCTGTCAGGAAGGCTTCATCCGCATTGACCAGGTTATAATGGGTGAACGGCTCTTCCCGCAACTCGACACCCAATTGCTTGCATATCTTGATGACGGACTGACGGGTGATGCCATCCAAGGTACCCAACCAAACCGGAGGAGTGAGGATAACCCCGTTCTTTACCAAGAAGACATTGTCCCCGGTACACTCGGTGACCACACCCTCTTCATTGAGCATCAAAGCTTCGTCCGCACCATAGCGGTGCGCTTCGATCGAAGCCAAAATGTTGTTCAAATAGTTCAGGCTCTTGATCTGCGGATCGAGTATGGCGGCCTTGTTTCTTCTAAAATGGCTGGTGATCACCTTCAAGCCCCTGCGATAGGCCTCGTCACTATATAGTGCCACCTGGCCGGCTATGCAAAAAAGCCTGGGAGCATGCGCTTCCGGTTTCGGGTACAAGCCCAAACCATCGGCTCCACGTGTACAGACCAGACGGACATATCCATCGACAATATTGTTGCGTCGGCAAGTTTCGAGAATTATTTCAGCAATCTCATCCGGAGGCAGCGGGAGTTGCAGGTTGATGGCCCGGGCAGCGGATTGGAACCGCTTCATATGGTCGTCAAGCTTGAATACGCGGCCACCATACGCACGGATACCTTCAAAAATACCATCACCGTAGAGCAAGCCATGATCCATTATGGGAATCTTCGCCTCACTCAGTGGAATATACGCCCCTTCAAGATACACTGTCTGTTCACTCATCGTCTTTACTCCTTGCCAATCGGCTTGCAGCCGCTGTAGCTACTAGATTTGTTGGGCAACCAATGTACCCATTTCCTTTGTCCCCACCAATCGCATGCCCTTGCTCATTATGTCGGTGGTCCGCCACCCCGCGTCAAGAACCTTTCCGACCGCCGCTTCTATAGCATCCGCCTCCTTGGAGAGCGAGAACGTATAGCGAAGCATCATGGCGACCGAGAGGATCGTTGCGATCGGGTTGGCCTTGTCCTGTCCCGCGATATCGGGTGCGGAGCCGTGGATAGGTTCGTACATCCCGAAACTGTCGGCCCGCAGGCTGGCGGATGGCAGCATGCCGATCGACCCGGTGATCATGCTCGCCTCGTCGCTCAAGATATCGCCGAACATGTTCTCGGTGACGATCACATCGAACTGCCGTGGGTTCCGTACCAACTGCATGGCCGCGTTGTCCACATACATGTGGTTCACCGCTACCTCGGGATAGTCCTTGGCCATCTTGTCGACCACCGAACGCCACAGGCGGGAAGTCTCCAGGATGTTGGCCTTGTCGACACTGGTCAGCCGTTTGTTGCGTTTCATGGCGATATCGAACGCCATACGTACAATCCGCTCGACTTCCGATACGCTATAGGCCATGGTATCGAACGCCCGGTCCTTCGCTTCGTTGCGTCCACGTTCCCCGAAATAGATTCCTCCGGTGAGTTCCCGGACAACCATGATATCCAAACCTCCTTCGATCAGTTCCTGTTTCAAGGGACAGGCATCGGAAAGTTGGCTGTACAGGATCGCAGGCCGCAGGTTGCAGAACAGTCCCAGACCACCCCGAAGACCCAACAATGCTTTCTCAGGCCGCTGTTCACCACCGAGATGATCCCATTTGGGACCGCCAACGGCACCCAGCAGGACAGCCTCCGCATCCTGGCATCCCAACATGGTCGATTCGGGAAGGGGATGGCCTACCGTGTCTATGGCAACCCCGCCGGCAAGATAGAAGGAATAATCGAACTTGTGGCCGAATTTCGTACCGACAACACCCATGACCTTCACTGCTTCAGCTACGATATCCGGCCCGATCCCATCACCCGGAATGAGAGCAATACGCATCTTCATGCCTTCACCCCCTTGCGCAGATAATTGATCAACCCGTCTGCGGCGATCATCTCCTGGATAAAGGGAGGGAACGGCTCGGCGGCCCAACTCTTCCCAGTGGTTTCGTTGGTGATGGTTCCGGTCGAGAATTCGACGCTGACAATATCGCCGCTATCTATTCCCTGCACCGCCTCGGGACACTCGAGGATCGGCAAGCCGATGTTGATGGAATTGCGGTAGAATATCCGGGCGAAGGAGGCTGCTATCACGCAACTGACACCCGCAGTCTTGATTGCAAGTGGAGCGTGTTCACGTGAAGAACCGCACCCGAAATTCCGTTCCGCGACAATCAGGTCGCCTTGCTGTACATTCTTCACGAATGTTCCATCAATATCTTCCATACAGTGGCTAGCCAATTCCTTGGCATCGCTGGTGTTCAAATATCTTGCGGGAATGATGACATCGGTATCGACGTTGTCCCCGTAGCGGAAGGCTTTTCCTTTGGCATTCATACTAGTTCTCCTCAATGGTTTCGGGATTCGAGATGTACCCGGTCAAGGCTGAAGCTGCGGCGACCGCGGGACTGGCGAGATAGACTTCGCTTTCCACATGTCCCATGCGTCCGACAAAATTCCGGTTCGTGGTGGCGACCGCACGCTCACCTTCCGCCAGGATTCCCATGTGTCCACCGAGACAAGGACCGCACGTCGGGGTGCTGACCACCGCGCCGGCCTTGACGAAGATCCTCAACAGACCCTCATCCATCGCCTGGAGATATATCTCCTGCGTTGCGGGGAATACGATTGTACGGACCCGCGGATCGACCTTCTTGCCGTCCAGGATCTTGGCAGCAACACGCAAGTCGCTGATACGACCGTTTGTGCAGGACCCGATCACTACCTGGTCGATCTTCACTTCACCGATTTCATCTATCGTCCGGGTATTGTCCGGAAGATGCGGGAACGAAACAGTCGGGCGGAGCTTGGACAAATCGATCTCGTAGGTATGGTCATACTCGGCATCCGCATCCGCCTGGAACACCACGGGCTTGCGCTTGCAATGGTCGGCGAGATATGCCAACGCGACCTCGTCCACAGGGAAAATTCCATTCTTGGCACCGGCTTCGATGGCCATGTTGCACACGGTGAACCGATCGTCGATAGTCAACGAGGCAACCCCAACTCCGGTGAACTCCATGGATTTGTAGAGGGCACCGTCGACACCGATCATACCGATGATATGGAGGATCAGATCCTTGCCGGAGACCCACGGGGAGAACTTTCCGGTCAAGTTGAAACGCAATGCCGAGGGAACCTTGAACCAGGCTTTCCCGGTAGCCATCGCAGCTGCCATATCGGTACTGCCGACACCGGTGGAGAATGCTCCCAATGCACCATACGTACAGGTATGGCTGTCCGCACCAATGATAAGATCCCCGGCATCGACCAATCCCTGCTCGGGGAGCAGCGCATGCTCGATACCCATCTGGCCGATCTCGAAATAGTTCTCTATCTCCATATCGGTCGCGAATTCCCGCAGCATCTTGCACTGGTGGGCGGCCTTGATGTCCTTGTTCGGGGTGAAATGGTCCGGAACCAAAGCTACCTTCGATTTGTCGAAGACCGAATCGATCCCGAATTTGGCAAATTCCTTGATCGCGACCGGGGACGTGATATCGTTTCCCAGCACCAGATCCAAATCTGCCATTATCAATTGTCCTGGACGAACCTCATCGACTTGTGCGTGGGCTGCCAGAATCTTCTGCGACATGGTCATGCTCATGTATTTTCTCCTTGTGGATGAGCGGTAGGAGGAACAACCCCCTCCTTCATCAATTTATATTCTATGGAATCGACAAGTGCCATCCAGCTTGCCTCGATTATGTCTGTGGAGACACCGACGGTGGACCAAGAGTATTCCCCATCGGTGGTCTCGATCAATACCCGAACCTTTGCCGCCGAGGCTTGTTCCGAATCCAGCACACGAACCTTGAAGTCGGTCAGGTGGATAGTCGAGAGCAATGGATAGAAGTTCTCCAACACCTTCCGCAAGGCCTTGTCCAATGCGTGGACGGGACCATCGCCTTGGGCCGCGGTAATCGCTGTCTCACCGTCGACCGCCACCTTCACCACCGCCGTATGGCTCGTCTCGGGACCACCGGTCAATGGTTTCTCACCGAGTGTCTTGTAGTGGTCGAGCTCGAAATAGGGTTTGTATTTGCCCAAATGCTTTGCGATCACCAACTCGAAGGAGCTCTCCGCACCCTCGAACTGATAGCCGTTCATCTCCATCTGCTTGAGTGTATCGATGATCTGTATCGTCTCAGGGGCTTCCTTGCCCAATTGCGGTGCATACCGGTTGATACGCTTGAGGATGCTCGCCCTTCCAGCCACTTCACTCATCAGCAACCGACGTTCGTTTCCGACCGATTCGGGGTCGATATGTTCGAAGGAACGGGGATTCTTACCGATTCCATCGATATGCATACCACCCTTGTGGGTGAACGCGCTTCGACCGATATAGGGAGTTCCATGGGGAATCGACACGTTCGCTATCTCCGCGACCGAATGCGAGACCAACGTCAGGTGCGATAAGGCATCATCCGAGATGACCTCGAATCCCATCTTGAGCTGGAGCGTGGGGATAATAGTTGCCAAGCATGCGTTTCCACACCGCTCGCCGAATCCCACCAACGTCCCCTGCACCTGCCGGGCCCCTGCCTCGACAGCCACGATCGAGTTCGCATCGGCACAGGAAGCGTCGTTGTGGGTATGGATTCCCACCACGATATCCGGGAACCGGGAGGCCAGGAATTCCACGACATCGCTAGTGGCGCTGGCTATCAGGGACGGCACGGCACCACCACGGGTATCGCACAGCACGATCGACGCGGCACCAGCTTCCGCCGCCACCAGGACCGAATCCATGGCGTATTGCCGATTCTCCTCGTATCCGTCGAAGAAGTGTTCCGCATCGAATACCACTTCCTTGCCGCTTTGGACCAAGTATCCCACCGTATCCCGGATCATGGCGAGATTCTCATCCAATGAGGTCCGGATGATATCGGTGACCTGGAAGTCCCAGCTTTTGCCGAAGATCGAGACGACAGGAGTGTTGGCGGAGAGGAGCGACTGGATATTCGTATCATCCTCGACACGGATATCGCGCCTCCTGGTGGCACCGAAGGCGACCAACCGTACATGGGAGAGCTCCAATGAAGACACTTCCTGGAAGAACTCCAGATCCTTGGGATTGGAACCAGGGTTTCCCGCCTCCACGTAGTCCACACCAAGGTCATCGAGCATCTTCACGATCTTCAGCTTGTCCAAGACCGAAAAGGAAATCCCTTCGGCTTGTGCTCCATCGCGCAGGGTGGAGTCGAACAGCGATACCCGCCCCATCTTATTTTTCATGGCGATGCTCCTTGCTTACATCTTCCTTGACTGTTCCCGAGACTTTCATATCGCGGGAAAGCGCTTCCTCCGAGAGACGTATCCATTCCTTGGCTTTCCTGCCGGCACTATGATCGCTTTCCTCAGACTCCACGACAGTGTGTTCCTCGACTTCGATCATGCGGTTCACCGCAGCCAACAGGCTCTGCATACTGGCTTCGATGACGTCGGTACTGACTCCACGTCCCCGGTACACGCCATGGTTGTCGCTGATCTTCACCAGGACTTCTCCCAAGGCATCCCTATGCTCGGTGACCGCGCGCAATTGGTAGTCCTCCAAGACATAGGAGTGTTTGATTATCCGCTCGACAGCCTTGAAACAGGCGTACACGGGCCCGGTGGCCATTTCGACCGCCTGCATCTTCTTTCCGTCGCGACGCAGGGTCACACAAGCCGTGGCAGTCATGTTGTTGCCGCTGTTGACCACAAAGGTGTCCAGTTCGTAGATCTTCGGGGCGGCATGTGTCCCGCTTTCCATGAGTGCGACCAAATCCCGGTCGGTTATTTCCTTCTTCTTGTCGGCGACATTCTTGAAGTCGGCGAAGAGCTTGGTGGCCATTTCGGAATTCAAGGAATAGCCCAACTCCTCCATCCGTTTCACGAACGCGTGTTGGCCCGAGTGCTTGCCCAAGACCATCGTAGTTTTTTTCAACCCGATGGATTCGGGGGTCATGATCTCGTATGTCCGGGCATTTGCCATCATCCCGTGCTGGTGGATCCCCGATTCGTGGGCGAAGGCATTCGCCCCCACCACAGCCTTGTTCGGTGCGATCGCCACACCGGTGATGCTTGAAAGCAACCTGCTGGTCTTGTACAACTCCTCGGTCTTGAGATTGTAGGAGTAGTCGTACAGGTCCTTGCGGGTCCTGATCGCCATGACCAGCTCTTCGACAGCCGCATTGCCCGCCCGCTCGCCTATCCCGCAGACCGTGCATTCAGCTTGCCTCGCCCCTGCTTTCAGGCCAGCCAGAGAATTGGCGACCGCCAGGCCCAGGTCGTTGTGGCAATGCACCGACAAAATCGTCTTGTCGATGTTGGGGACATTGTTCATGAGGTATGCGATCAAATCGCCGAACTCCTGCGGCATGCTGTAACCGACCGTATCCGGAATATTGACGACTGTGGCTCCCGCAGCAATCACACCCTCGACAACTCTGCACAGGTAGTCGCGGTCCGTGCGGGCCGCATCCTCCGCGGAGAATTCGATATCGGGACAGAGGTTTCGGGCATGGATTACCATGGCGACCGCCTGGTCGTACGCCTGCTGCCGCGACATCTTCAACTTGTACTCGAGATGCAGGTCGCTGGTTGCGATGAACGTGTGTATCCGAGGTCGCACAGCCGCTTTCACCGCATCCCATGCCGAATCGATATCCTTCTTCAGAGCACGGGACAACGAGGCCACCGTGCTCTCTTTCACTGCAGAGGCGATGGCCTGCACAGAAGCAAAATCTCCAGGAGAAGCAATGGCAAAGCCTGCCTCTATCACATCGACCCCTAGGGCCTCAAGCTGCCTGGCAAATCTGAGTTTCTCCTCCAGATTCATGCTGTACCCAGGTGCTTGCTCCCCATCCCGGAGTGTTGTGTCGAAAATCGCAATGTGTTCGGCCATCATATACCTCTCTGTTCGTTCCGGCTGACGCCGGTATCATCGAAACGGTACCAGGTACCTTATTTCTTCAACCAGCTCATCAATCCCCTCAAACGTTTTCCGGTGGTCTCGAGCAGGCTCTCCGACTCGATTCTCCGCTTTGCATTGAAGAAGGGGCGCTTGACCTGGTTCTCGAGCAACCAGTTGCGGGCGAACGTACCATTCTGGATTTCGGCGAGGACCTTCCCCATCTCTTTTTTGGTCTCATCGGTTATGATCCTGCTTCCCGTCACATAGTCGCCGTATTCGGCGGTATCGCTGATCGAGTAGCGCATGTAGGAAAGTCCACCCTGGTTGATCAGGTCAACGATGAGTTTCATTTCATGACAGCATTCGAAGTAGGCCATTTCCGGCTGGTAACCTGCGGCGACCAAGGTATCGAAACCGGCCTTGATCAGTGCCGAGACACCGCCGCAAAGAACAGCCTGCTCACCGAACAGGTCGGTTTCCGTCTCTTCCTTGAACGTGGTCTCGAAAATTCCAGCTCGGCCGGCACCCAGTCCCGCCGCATAGGCCTTGGCGATTTCCTTGGAGTCGCCCGAGGGATCCTGGTGGATGGCGATGAGTGAGGGAACACCCTTACCTTCCTGGAACTGGGTCCGCACCGTGTGCCCGGGTCCCTTGGGAGCGATCATGATGACGTTGACATCCTTGGGAGCGACAACCTGTCCGAAGTGGATATTGAATCCGTGTGCGAAAGCAAGGTATTTGCCCTTGGAGAGACCCGGCTCGATGCTTTCCGAATAGATCTTCGATTGTTTCTCGTCGTTGACCAACATCATGATGACATCGGCAGCCTTGGCGGCTTCGGCAGTTGTCATGACGCGCAGTCCGGCTTCCTCGGCCTTTTCCCACGAGGGGCTGCCGGCATAGAGTCCAACCACTACATTCACACCCGATTCGTGCAGGTTCAATGCATGCGCATGGCCTTGGCTGCCATAGCCGATAATCGCGACGGTCTTTCCTTCCAACACCGACATGTCGGCGTCCTTCTCATAATACATGGTACTCATCTACCTTCTCCTTTTGCCCCGTGGGGCGTCGTATTCCGTATGATTCTTCGGGAACTCATTCCCCACGAAAAGCCCTATTCATCGTCATCGCCATGGTTCACCATGGCCTGGCTACCCCGCTCCATGGCTGTCGTTCCGGTACGGACCAGCTCGGTGATTCCGTACGGACGCAACAGGTGCAGGAACGAAGCCACCTTATCGATATTTCCTGTGATCTGCATGGTGATGGTCGTCTCCGTGACGTCCATGATCTTGGCCTTGAAGATTTCCGAAAGCTCGACCACCGCGGCGCGTGTCTTCTCCGTGGTCGTCACTTTCACCAAAAGGAGTTCACATTGGATGCTTCCCTGCAACGTCAGCTCCACGACTGTAATGACATCGATCAATTTCGCGACCTGCTTTTCGATCTGCTCCACGATAGACCGGTCCCCGGTCACCACGATGGTGATCCGGCTGATTTCCGGATTCTCGGTCTCACCAACGGACAAGCTGTCGATATTGTAGCCCCGACGGCTGAACAATCCGACGACCCTGCTGAGGACGCCAGGATGGTTGTTGACCAGAATTCCCAATGTATACCGTTCCATATGTCATTTCCCCCTTCGGAAGATGTGTGCTGTTGCCCGACGTTCCCTATGGTAGGTCGATGCCGATAATTTGGCTACACCGATTCGCCGTGGAGGGGTTCTCCACGGTTGCACCTGAATCGGCTAGCCGTGGATTAGAGAATAATAAGGCTTACAAGAATAATAATCGCAGATAGGATGGCGATAGGTAGGAGGTTGGAGGTGATAAGGAGGGTGGGAATCAAAGCGGACACGGATGTGGATTGGGACATGGCGGTGGATGGACATGCGGTTTTCACCGCTATGCGCCTAGGTCTTGGTTGTGTCGAGGAAAAATGTTGTTTCCCTGCCGTTATCATGACTGGCACCTCATTCAAGAAGATTGCTTCTTGTTGTATACAGGTCTTCCGAAAATGTCAACTCCCTGAAATATTTTCTTCAATATTTATGCAATTTTTATGCATTCACATGGTACCTGGTACGAAATTTCTATTTTGTATACAAAAATCTTAAACAGTACGAAAAAATCGTCTTCAAATGGTGGTGCGGGGTATTCCAAACCCGAAACTGTATACAAATTTAAAAACCGGTACCTGGCACCTTCCCGAAAGGGAATTCGTAGAGTAAACTCCTCCCTATGAGCCGCTCACCCATCTTCACCTCCCTTTTCTCACGCCTCATGTTCTTCTTCCTAGTGGTGATGCTCATACCCGTCTCCGTGCTGGGATTCTCGTATCTCACGACCGGACGGCATGCGATCATCAACAACCTGAGCGGACAAAGCGAGACCAATCTTGAACGGGCGGCACTCAGGCTCACGCAACTCATCGAAGGATATAGGCACAAAGCCTACACCATCAGCACGAACGAAGACATCATCGCCGTATTGGAGAATGACGAGCCCCAATCGATGCAGCAAGGCATGACCAGGATCTACGAACAGCTGTTCTCCATCATGAAAGGCGACACCTATCTGGCGACAGCCTCGATCGTGAGCGCTACCGGACGTGTCCGACTTTCCACACATCTGTTTCCCGACCAATACGACCTTCGCTACCAGGGTAATGATACGAATCCCTTCTTCGACTTGTCCAGGGCAGGAGTCGATACGGCATCGACCATAACCATGCGCAACAGGTATGTCACACAAAACAATGTGTTCGTTTTTCTCAATATCCTCCGGAAAGTCCGCAACAATTCGGGGGATGTGCTGGGATATGTGGCCGTAGATATTTTCCAGGATAGCATAAGCGCGCTTCCCCGAGGGCTCGGATTCTCGGACCTGCTGCTTATCGATACGGAAAACTATGCGGCATACTCGCTTATCCATATGGATATGCATGGAGACTTTTCCCATTTCCCCGAATTGGGCTCCATCACCTTCCCCCTCGAAGCGGGCAGCTATGTCAGCGAAAGCAATATCGTATCACTCATCCCCATCGCCAACACCCAATTGTTTCTCGCCGGAGTAACCGACACCACCATGTACCAACGGAATATCGACGGCTATGTGGCCATGATACTCCTCGTGCTCGCGATGGGCACTATCCTGGCGGGAGTCCTCGCCTACTTCTTCAGCCGCTCGATAGCTCGTCCGATCGACAGCCTTGCCCGGTCCATGCACAAGGTAGAGACAGGAAATTTGGAAACGCGTGTGGCAGAATCGGATATCTGGGAAATCAGCCAACTGGAACGTTCGTTCAATACCATGGTCAAACAGATCACCACCCTCATGGACTTGACCCGTGAGGAGGAGGCGAAGTTGCAGGAAGCCGAGCGCAAGGCATTGGAAGCACAACTGAACCCACATTTCCTCTACAATACACTCAATACGGTGAAAGCAATCGCCAAGCTGCACCACGAAGAGGATATCCTGTTGATAACCACGAAGCTGGGGAAATTGCTCCGCAATGCGATCGACAACCGCGATGCGGAAACCTCCCTACAGGAGAGCTTCGCCCTGGTGGACAGCTATTTGACAATCCAGAAGATCCGATTTGGAGCCAAGCTCAATACCGTGGTTGAGTTGGAGGATTCGATCGCGACGACCAAGACCCCGAAACTCATAATCCAACCCCTGGTGGAAAATGCCCTGATCCATGGACTGGAACCGAAAATAGGGAACTGGCGGTTGACGATCAAAGCCTATCGGGACCTCTCGGACATCGTCATCAGCGTTGCCGACAACGGCATAGGGTTTCCCGACCACCTGCAGTATGATACATTGTTCGAACCGGAGTCACACAACCATGTCGGATTGTACAATATCCATAGGCGCCTGAAATTACGATACGGAGACGGTGCCGGACTCGTCATCGATTCGGCGAAGGATGAAGGAACCATCGTAACCATTCGAATCCCCCTGGAGGATGTATCGTCCAGCACCAAGGAGACTGAATAATGGCTTTTACCGTGATAATAGTGGAAGACGAAGACCTTATCAGAAGTGAAATCGAACAAAGCACGCCGTGGGAGAACCTTGGTCTGACCGTCGTGGGCAGTGCCTCGGACGGATTGTCCGGAATGGACATGATCCGTCAATTGAATCCCGATATCGTAATCACGGATATCCGACTCCCTGGACAAGACGGACTGAAGATGCTTGCCGATTGTTCCGTGGACCACGCTATTATTTTAAGCGGACACAGCGACTTCTCCTATATGCGCAGCGCCATAAAGTTGGGAGTGTTCGATTACCTGCTCAAACCCTTCGACGATTCGGAATTGGAGGATGCCCTCGCCTCGCTTGTGCGGAAACTGCATGATGAGGAGGAGGAGATGGCCAAGTTGGGCAAAAGCCGGTCGGACGATGCCGCGATCGCCCTGCCGATGCATGTGGACAACCATATAGTGAACAGTGCGATCCGTATCGTCTCCGACACGTACCACAAGTGTATCGGCCTGCAGGAGACCGCTGCGTTGCTCCATGTTTCGGAAGGCCACTTGAGCCGGCTCTTCAAGGAACAGACCGGCATCAATTTCCTGCAGTATCTGAATGCATGGCGGGTGAACAGGGCCATCGATCTGCTGAAGGATCCCCGCATGAACATCACCATGGTATGCACCCGGTGCGGGTTTCCGACACCGGGCTATTTCACCAAGGTCTTCCGACGGTTTATCGGCATGACCCCTTCACAGTTCCGCGATACCACCCTCTCAAGGAGCTGAGGCATCCACCAATGCTTGCAATTGGGTTTTCACCACCGAAAACTCCAGGTTGTTGGCAAGCAGATGGTCTCGGATCTTGTCCGTCTTGCTCTTCAATGGAACTCCCAGGACCGCTTCTATCTCCGCTTGCGTCACACCCCAGGTAATCACATCGGCATAGGTGGTATTGCCCTTGATGACGCGTTCTGTAGTACTTTCCACATGCGTATCGACAACATCGGGCACAATCCCAGGTACAAGCGGCTCGACGGACTTGGCTTCCAACTGTGCCAAGGTGTCGGCATCCACAACCTTGCCGGAATCCCTCAGGACCTCTATAACTGTCCGTGGTACATAGGTGTCTTCACCGGGAGTGAAGGGCAAGCCCGTGAACAATGATACGAACCATTTGAGACTGTCCGTACCAACCTCTCCCGCACCATCGGCAACCTCGCCATAGAGTGCTTCCAAATCCTTGGCCAGATAATCTTGCGCAGGTTTCACCGTCACATCCAAGGCGAATGCGGCGGCAAGGGTATCGGCTGTGATAGGAAAGTTCTTCTCCACATCGGCAAAACTATACGAACCCCTGATATCCTCAGGATTCGCCATTCCCGCGAACTCACCGGTCGAGAACTTCACAGGAATCTTCTCGCTCTCGGTCTGCCATGAACCGAGGGCCATGAGAAGCACAACACCACCGAGAATGGTCACGACAGCACTGGCTGCAATACCTTTTGCTCCAATCTTCATTTTGCCACCTCCTGGGTATCGTTTTCCAGACGATGGGTATTGAACTCGACCGTAGACGGAATGGGACACGCCGAATCGCTCGTACATTTCAGACAGCTGATGCATTGGTGGTCGTTGACCACAGAGGCAGTACTGACGGTGATATTCATGGGGCAGGCCTTGTCACACGCCTGGCAATCTATGCACGTGATCGAATTGCGGCGCAGTTTGAAGACCCTGAGCAGATTCCCCAGTCCAAGGACCGCTCCATACGGACAGGCATATTTGCAGAACGGACGCTCCACGAACAGGGAAAGCACCATGACCAAGGCCAGCGCGACAAAACCGGTGACGGCAACCTCGCCTGTGTAGAAGTTGAACAAAGCGTAGTACGGATCATAGTCGGAGAACACCAGCGTTGCGGTAACGGCCGTCATGACCACCACCCATATCAACACGACATAGCGCAGGTATCGAAGTATCCTGTCGACAGCCGACGGCACAAAGGTGTTGTAGCGTCGCTTGAAGATCTTCTTGCCCAGTTTGCCCAACCACTCCTGGAAGGATCCGAATGGACATACCCAACCGCAGAAGACCGGGCCGAGCGCCAACGTCGTGATGGCAACGAGTCCCAACAGCCATACTGCCGATTCATGGATCTTCTGCACATAGGTACCATCGGTAACCAATCGGTAGAGCGTCACCACCCCTCCGAATGGACAAATCGCATGGAGACTCGCTCCCTGCACAAAAGGCAACGTCACACCCTGTTCTTCAAGCGTGTGCGCGACAGAAACCAATGCCACTACTACAAAGAACAGGATTTGGACAGCAAGCCGAATCCTCTGCGTTCCCGTTTTTTTCCGTTTCATGGGAAACCCCTTCCTTCACAAGATGACCCAGCCTACACCGGGTGCATAAGCGGAGTATCATGATTGGATAAAGATTAGGTGAAGATGGCGGAAAAATAGTTCGGCAGCCCCTCGTCGAAGGAATACTGGTAGGAATCGATACCGATAGCTTTGGCTGCCACGATATTCTCCTCGTAGTCGTCTACGAAGAATACGTTTGGTACCGCAACCTGTTCCTTCTCGAGAATATGGGTAAAGAACCGTTTCGATGGTTTCGAGATTCCCATTTCATGGGATGCGTACAAGGCGTCGAACACGTGCAAAAACCCATGCTGGCGCAACCATTCCCAATGTGGTGCATAGGTGTTCGATCCACACACCACCCGCTTGCCCTTCGCCCTGAGCGCTTCCAGGATTCCCACCACAGGAGGGTTCCAGCGCGGACGGAAAAACTCGACGAGGGGATCACCGGAAACCCGGATCCCCAACTGGTGCTCGACATGTTTCCAGTACAGCGCCGAATCGATGGTGCCGTCCATCAGGGGGAATGCATAGTGGGAATAATCGTCATGCAATTCGTCGAAGTCGAACCCATAGTGCCGGGCAATCGCTTCCAGGGTTGTGATATCGCGTATAACCACGTTGCCCATATCGAAGATGTAGAGATCGTAATCAAGAGGGTGTCGCATGTGTTCAGCCTTTTCGTGACTCGTAGACCGCAGAGCCACCAATGAAGTATTTCGAGAGTGCACCGAACATGATGAACATCGGTAAGCTGGCTATCACTGCGACAGCCATCATGGCTCCTTCGTCCGTCAACTTCTCCTCGGCGAACTTGGAGATGTACAAGGGAATCGTCTTCATCTTCTCGGACTGGGTCACCAGCAGCGGCCACAACAGGTTGTCCCATTGGCCCCTGAAGGAGAGGATCCCGAGAGTCGCGATAACCGGTGCACAGTTGGGGAACACGATTCTCCAGAAGATTCCGAACTCGCCCAATCCGTCGACACGGGAAGCGTCCAGGTATTCCGAAGGGAAGGTGGTGAGGTACTGGCGCATCTGGAACACACCGAATGCGCTGACAAGGAATGGCACGATGAGCCCGGCATACGTGTCCTGCATCCTCAGACCGGTTGCGACCATATACAGGGGAATCATAATCGCTTCGAAAGGAATCATCATGGTTGCCATGATCATCATGAAGATCAGGTTCCTGCCCCTGAAGTTGAACTTTGCGATACCATATCCGGTGATCGAGGCGATCAGGATCGTCGTTATCGCCACAGTAATCGAGACGAACAATGAATTGAACACATTCCGTGGGAATATCCAGGACCCGTCATTACCTTGGAGGGCCTTGATATAGTTGTCGTAATGGAAGGTCTCGGGAATCCAACTGAACGGCATGCGGACAATCTGCCGGCTGGTCATGAACGAGCTGGTGAGCATGAAAGCCAATGGCATAACCGTGAATACGAACACCAGGATGAGAGCTGTCCAAATGAATATGCTTGCCCATGGAATACGTTTGATTGAAATTTCCATACTGTCCTCCTAGTATTCCACTTCTTCACTCTTCGAGAACCTGAATTGCAGCCAGGTAAAGATGAGCATGATAAGGAACAGCACGATACTCATGGCACTCGCACGACCGATTCGCTGGTTGCGGATACCGGTGGTGTAGATATTCAGTGTAATGACATTGATCGGTGCCCGAGGTGCTCCACCCTGAACGAAGAGGTACTGCGTACTGAAGGTCTTGAGGCATTGCAGCATGGCCATGATCGAAACCAACACCACTGTCGGCTTCAACAACGGCAGGGTTATCCGCCAGAAGGCCTGCCACTTCGACGAGCCGTCGATAGTCGCCGCCTCATAGATGGCGGGAGGGATCGCCGAAAGCCCGGTAATGAACAGGATGACGAAATAGCCGATGTACTTCCAGAAGTATACGATCATGGTGGAGACCTGGACCATGGTCTTGTCAGCCAACCATTTCTGGTCGACTCCCGGAGTGTTCAGCAATGCGTTCACCCATTGGTTACCCAACCCGCGGGGATCGAATATCAAGAGCCAGATTGCGGCGGCGACCACGGATGAGATTACGGCAGGCGTGTAAAAGGCTATCTGAAAGAAGCCTCTGGCCTGTTTGCTCTTCAAATTCACCATGAATGTCGCGACCATCAACGAGAAGATGACGATGGGGATGAAGGTTCCCAAGGTGAACACGAACGTCGCTCGGATTGAATTCCAGAAATCGGGTGAGGTGAATATGTAGGTGTAGTTGCCAAGACCCATGAAATCAGGAGGCAACAGGGATAGGACCCGTTTATCGAACATGCTCGTATACAGGGCATTCAGAATTGGATAGAAACTGAATACTGAGAAGAAGAGTATGGCCGGGACAGTGAATGCGAATCCCCAGCGGGCTTCCTTGCGCTCTATTCCGATATATTTTCGTTTCATACAGGTTCCCTTTCCATACTGGATACAATCGAAGACCGAAGCGGCGGGACTCCGGTCTTCGCAAGATATCGATAGTCCTAGAGTTGCTCGTCCAACAGTTCCTGGGCGGCACGCTTGAGTGTGGCAAGCGCCTTCTCAGGAGTCTCCCCGGAGAGCATGACAGACTCGACCGCACTGCGGATCAGTGTCTGGAATTCTGCGCTCGCAGCTCCGTAATACACAATATGTCCACGATCCATGTCCTTGGTGAAGACATCGGAATAGGGAATATTCTTGTAGGTCTCGGAATTCAACAAGGCTTTGGTAGGCTGTACGAGACTGACTTCCTTCAAATACTCCTCCGCATGGCTGAGCATATAGGCAATGAATTTCCAAGCCGCATCCTGGGTCGCTTTGTTGCTCTGGGCATTGACCATGAGATAGTGCCCGTAGTAGGAAGCCGCGACATCCTTGACTGCGTCCTCGAATACCGGGAACGGTACGATCATCCATTCCTTGCTGTCATAGAAAGCCTGGTTGTCGGCTTTGATTCTGCCGATCTGGTACAAACCGGTGTTGGCCATGGCGATGTCGTTGTTGTTCTTGTTGAACAGGGAGCGGGCATTCTTGTAGGTTGGTGAACCGAGATTGCGACCACTGGGTCCCCACTGCTGCATATAGGTCAGGAACTTGAGCCAAGCTTCCTCACCGACGATAGCGGTTTTTCCGTCGTCACCGATCAACTGTCCTCCCAACTGCTCGACCATCGGCAACATTGCGACCAAATAGTACGGGTAGCGGAAGTCGAATCCACGACGAACGAGGATATCGCCATCGCGAATGACCAGTTTCTCGGAAATGTCGGCCATCTCTTCCCAAGTCTTGGGGTAATCCTTTTCAGGATCGAGTCCTGCCGAACGGAATACACTCTTGTTGATGAAGATGGTCCAGTTGGTGAGTTCCAACGGAAGACCGTAGGCTTTGCCATCGACAGTAACGGGGTCGAGGATACCGTCGGCGTAGGTGTCGACAACAGCCTTCATGTCCTTGTAACCCGCAGCTTGCGGATTCACAGGAGCCACACGCCCATTGGCGATATACTGGTATTCGTCTTCAATCGAGAGGTTGAATATATCCGGGCCCGAATTGGCTGCAAATGCAGTCTGTACCAATTCGATCATCTTTGTCGAAGCCTGGGTGGTCCTTTCGATGGTGATATTCGGGTTGGCGGCCTGGAACTCCTGGATATAGCGTTCCTCGATCCTCGTCCTGTTCGGATCCTCGTGGGTCCAATACTTCAAAACAATCGGTCCCTGCTCTTCTTGTGCGCCTTGTGCGAACAAAGGTGCTACCAGCAGCATGAGAGCGACACAAATCAATACACTCTTTTTCATTTCACTACCTCCGCATAGTGTTTCTATATCTCTATTCTGAGGTGTGGCGGCAGAGGATGCAATGCAACTATTTTGTTATTGTTCGACTATTTTTGTTTGTGCTCTTCAACGAACGCCGCGAGGTGCTCCATGGTCTCAGCACTCAGGATATGCTCCATGCGGCAAGCATCCGCCTCGGCGGTAACCGGATCCAATCCCAAGACATCACCCAGAAAAGTAGTCAAAGTCTTATGCCGGCTGTATACCTGGGAGGCTTTCAACCTACCCTTCGCAGTCAACTCGATGGTTCCATAGGTTTCCTGGTGGATATATCCGTCCGCCTGGAGAATCTTCATGGCCCGGCTCACACTCGGCTTGGTCACACCGATCTTCAATGCGACATCGGTCAACCGGACCGAACCATGTTCCTGCTCAAGCTCCAATACAGCTTCCAGATAATCCTCACCGGATTCACGCATGCAAGCCTCCATGCCATAGGCTACGGTATTCTACCATGCTATTTCCCTTTCTTGAATATTTTGGGGAAAAGCATCAACACCAGGTATATCGAGAGGATCACCACGAATATGGCCAACATACCCTGCCACATGAGCGTCAAAGACTGCCTGAACACTTCATTCATACCAAACTCCTCCCTTAGACCAACATACCCGGGACAAGCCCAAGTATGACACCACCGGCGATAACCGATGCTATCTGCCCGGCGACATTCGCCCCTACCGCATGCATGAGCAGATGGTTCTGGGCATCGGCTGCCTGCCCCATTCGTTGGACAACCCGTGCGGACATGGGAAACGCGGAAATGCCGGCAGCACCGACCATGGGGTTCACCTTGTTCTTGGTGAACAGGTTGAGCAGTTTTGCGAACAGCACACCGGCGATCGTATCGAACACGAAAGCTATCAGTCCAAGCAACATGATCAACATGGTCTCATACCGGACAAACTTGTCGGCTTGCATGGATACGGAGATGGTGATGCCGAGCAGCAGGGTTATCAGGTTCGCCAGAACATTCTGAGCGGTTTCGGACAAGCTGCCCAACACACCCGACTCACGGATAAGGTTTCCGAACATCAACAGCCCGACCAGACTCACCGACGCCGGGGCGACATATCCGGCGAACATCGTCACGACGATGGGGAAAAGCAGACGCGACATGCGTGAGACGTTCTTGGGATTGTAGGGCATGCGGATCGCCCGTTCCTTTTTGGTTGTCACCAGCCGTATGGCGAACGGTTGGATAATCGGCACCAACGCCATATAGGAGTATGCCGCCACAGCGATAGCCCCGACATAATCGCTGTTCAGGACCTGCGATACAAGGATTGAGGTAGGCCCGTCGGCTGCTCCGATAATCCCGATCGATGCCGCATCCTTGAGCGGGAATCCCATGAGGGCGGCAATGCTGATTGTCGCGAAGATACCGAATTGCGCGGCTGCCCCGAAGAGGACCAGTTTCGGATTGCTCAATAGTGGACCGAAGTCGATCATCGCGCCTATTCCGATAAACAACAGCAGCGGCATGGCCTCCGAAGCCTCGATGCCAACCTCGAACATCCACTCCAGGATACCTGCGACTTCACCGATGCCGGGCATGGTTCCATTGAGTGCGCCGGAAAAGGGGATATTGACCAGTATCGCTCCGAAACCCATCGGAAGCAGCAATGCCGGTTCGAGTTTCTTGGATATGGCGAGATATATCAATGTGGAACCGATCACATACATGACCAATTGCTGCCAGGTGGTGGCAGACAGGCCTTGCAACAAGAATTCCATGATTCCTCCTTGGAGTGCATCCTGAATATATCATTGGGAGCTATGTGCGGTCAATGTTATAGATTATGGGGAATTAGTGCATAATCATGCAATTTTCATGCAAGCAAGACTTTCCAAAACCACCAAAACATCCTATCATGCCAACACACTGGGAACCGGGGCAACCATTCCCAATACACAGAAAGAGGTATCACGATGAAAAAGATTCTGTTGATTGTCACACTCGCATGTATCGCAGTCTCGATGCTCGGCGCCGCAGGGGCCAAGGAACTTGGTGGCGACCAGTCATTGCAAAAGGTCCTGGACAAAGGGGTATTTGTACTCGGTCTCGACGATTCGTTTCCTCCCATGGGATATCGCAACGAAAACAATGAGATTGTCGGATTCGATATAGATCTGGCAAAGGAAGTAACCAGCCGCATGGGTGTGGAGCTCAAGCTCCAGCCGATCGATTGGAATGCCAAGGAGCAGGAACTCAATACCGGTAATATCGATTGTATCTGGAATGGTTTCACCATTACCGAAGAGCGCAAGCAGGTGATCAACTTCACAGATCCGTATGTCGACAACGCTCAGGTCGCGGTAGTCAAGGCCGGCAGTCCAGTCAAGACCCTCGCCGACCTCGCTGGCAAGAAGGTCGGCATCCAGGCCGGTTCAAGTGCTTCCGATGCCGTATACGGTAACGAAGCGTTCGCCGCTTCCCTGGATCAGATTGTTGAAGTCAAGGACAACTTGACCGCCCTCATGGACCTTGAGATCGGTGGAGTCGATGCGGTCGTGCTCGACCTGTTCGTAGCCAACGACAATATCAAGCGCAGCGGCAAGAACTTCAAGATTCTCGACGAACACCTCTCTTCCGAGGAATACGGTGTCGGTTTCCGCAAGAACGACAACGCCTTGCGCAATGAAGTGCAGCGCCACATGGACGAAATGGCTGCCGACGGTGCCATGGCCAAGATCTCCACCGACTGGTTCGGCGGCGACATAACTGTCGTAGGCAAATAAGGCTTCCGAACCATGGGAAAACTGTTGATGCTGATGCTCGAGGGAACATTCACCTCGTTGCGTATCTTCTTCCTCACCCTCCTGTTCGCGCTCCCACTCGGCCTGTTGGTCGCCAAGGGACGCATGAGCAGGCATCGCATCATCAGCTCCCTGGTCAACGGCTACATCATGATCATGCGGGGGACCCCATTGATCCTCCAATTGATCTTCGTGTATTTCGCCCCCTACTACATTTTCGGCTCATCGGCCGATCGTTTCACCGCGGTCATCATCGCATACGTCATCAACTACGCGGCATACTTTGCGGAAATCTATCGTGGCGGTATCCAGAGTATCCCCCAGGGACAATTGGAGGCATCCTCCGTCCTGGGCTTCTCGAAGGTCCATACCTTCTCCCATATCGTCATGCCACAAGTGGTGAAACGGATCATGCCGGCAATGGGGAACGAAGTGATCACCTTGGTCAAGGATACTGCTCTCGCACAAACGATCGGGGTCGCGGAGCTGTTCCGGGTCGCCCAGAATGCGGCAGCCAGGGAATTCTCCACCATGCCCATATTCATCGCCGGCGTATTCTATTTTGTCATGAACGCTATCGTCTCGAAAAGTTTCGACCGTATCGAACGGAAGCTCGACTATTACCGGTAGGAAGGAACCAATATGGCAGTCATCACAGTCGAACAGGTGAAAAAATCCTTCTCTACCTTGGAAGTGCTCAAGGACATCTCCTTCTCTTTGGAAAAGGGTGAGGTCCTCTCCATTATCGGTCCTTCGGGATCGGGAAAATCCACCTTGCTGCGTTGCATCACCAATCTGGAAACAGTGGACAGCGGTACCATCACCATCGGAGGTGATACCCTTGTCACCACGACAGATCAGGGAAATGCAGTCTATGCGGACAAGCACACGATTTCACGCATCCGTCTCCGGGTCGGCCTCGTGTTCCAGAATTTCAACCTGTTCCCCCATTTTTCGGTCATACGCAACCTCACCGAAGCACAAATCCATGTCTTGAAGACACCCAAGGATGAAGCCCGGCAAGTCGCCAACGAGCTGTTGGTGAAAATGGGATTGGCAGACAAGGCCACAGCCTATCCGTACCAGCTGTCCGGAGGACAGCAACAACGGGTCTCCATAGCCAGGGCATTGGCCTTGAAACCGCAGGTATTGTGTTTCGACGAGCCGACAAGTGCGTTGGATCCCGAACTCACCGGCGAGATCCTTGCTGTCATAAAGGAATTGGCAAGCGAGCATATGACCATGATGGTCGTTACCCACGAAATGGCATTCGCACGCGATATTTCCAATCGTGTCATCTTCATGGACGACGGGCTCATAGTGGAGCAGGGATCACCGGAGGATGTGTTCGCCAAGACACAAAACGAACGTACCAAGAGGTTCCTCAACCGTTTCGGCTCCTGAGCACCTTGCCCGCGACCACACCGGTCATACGCCCCTGTTCCCACACCACTTCCCCATTCGACATGACCAGCGAAATTCCGCGGTCGTCCCCCTCCTCGTCGGTGAGCGCCTCCAGGTCGAGCAGCACGATATCCGCCTTGTACCCGCAACGTACCACCCCCCTGTCATCCAGCCGCAGGCACTGCGCCGGTGCGCTTGTCATGCGTCTTACCAGCTGTTCCAAGGGCATCAGGTGCTTTTCCTTGAAGTATGTGGAGAACAGGTGCCGCGTCGCCTGTGTGGAACGAGGGTGGTTCACAGTTCCGCTATAGAGGGAATCGGTTCCGAAGTATCCGAGGGGATGCGCCAGTATGCGTTCAAGCATTGCGTCGGATTGTGTGACATCGCTCATGACCGCAATCGCAGGACCACGTGCCAACATATCGAAGAACACATCGAACGGATCTGTGCCCCTTTCCTGGGCCAGGGAGGCGAAGGACCTGCCTTTCAGCTCGGGCTGTCCATCGACGTGCATCACCGAAATATCTTCCCATCCGCAGAGGGATGCGATACTGTCCCAGCCATCGGGAGCAAGCATCAAGCAGCGCATGCGTTCACGTTCTTCCGGTGCCGCAAGCTTCGGAAGCAATTCCCCGCGATCCAATCGCAGGTATTCGGGCGGCAACAGGCTGTACAACGAGGTTGAGCCGTAGGTGTAGGGATATTGGTCGAAGGTCACCCGCACACCTTTTGCGACGTAGTCGTCTATCAGTGCCAACATCTGCGGCACATACTGTTGGTTCCGTCGCCCAATCGCCTTCAAGTGGGAGACTTCTATCCTCACCCCGGTTTGGCGAGCCAATTCGAGCACTTCGCGCAACGACTCGACGACTCCGTCGCCTTCGCAGCGGTGGTGCACGGCGAACAGCCGGTCGTATTCCGCCGTAAGATGCAGCAGTGCAAGCAACTCTTCACGAGATGCGAATAGACAGGGAGCATAATACAATCCACTGGAAAAACCGGCCGCACCTTGTTCATAGGACAATCTGAGCAGCCGTTCCATCCCAACAATCTCTTGGGCCGTCGCGATGCGGTTCGGGTTCCCCTGCATGGCCGCTATCCTCAAAGGTGTGTGCGCCTGCAGACCGACTACATTGGTTCCGCTACCATGGCGTTCCAGGGTAGCAGTGAAGGTTTCGAAGTCCTTCCATGGCCAGGTATCGGCGTAATCACCCAGGATATCGGAAGCCATTTCGCCCAACAGCCGCCGTTTGCCACTAGTCTCGTCCACCGGATATGCACCCATGCCACAATTGCCGATAACTTCGGTAACAATTCCTTGGGAAATCTTCGGGGCCATATAGGGATCGCGCAGCAACTGCAGATCGCTATGCCCATGCATATCGATGAATCCGGGGGTAAGGATCTTTCCTTTCCCATCGATACTGCGCAGAGCGGTGAATCCTGCTGTTTGTGGTCCGACATAGACGATGCTATCGTCTTGGATGGCAACCATCCCCTCGAAGCATCCATTACCCGTGCCGTCGATTATCGTGACATTGTCGATAGTGATAGAAACTCGCATGTCCCCATCCTACTCTTTTCAAATCGAATGGAGAAGTATCGCGCGATGTTCTCCAACATCGCACGATTGTGTATACTGGCAAGCGGAAAACGTCCTGAAGGAGATTGGCAGTGGATTTCTACGATGTGGTGATTGTTGGTTCTGGACCTGCTGGTATGGGCGCGGCATTCGAAATAGCCGCAAAACAACCCGATGTTTCGATATTGATGCTCGACCAGGAACGGTTCTCGACTGGTGGAATGCGAAACGATTGCAAGATGAACTTCACCTATCCCATTGGATTTCCCGAAGAATACTGGACGAAGGAACAAGCCAACAGGTACATGGAGGAGGTCACCCGCTTCCTCAAGCCGGACATCCTGCACAAGAGCAATATCGGTATCTACCAACAACGGGCACAAAGGCTCGGATGCAGGCTCCTGGAAATACGGCAATCCCACCTGGGTACCGACGGGGGACTCCTTCTCATCAAGCGTCTCCTTGCCGAATTGAATGCCCTGGGCGTCGACTTGGCATTGGGAGAAACCATGCTCTCGGTCGACGATACGTTGAAGTATATCCAAACCGACAAGCGGGACATCGGGTACAAGACTTTGCTCCTGGCTCCGGGGCGCAAAGGATTCCACTTCCTGCAGATGATGTTGCAGAGTCTCGGGGTACCGTTTCTCGACAATATCGTCGATATCGGGATCAGGGTCGAGACCAGATTGGAACACTACCCTATCGTCAAGGATTACTATGATCCGAAGTTCTACTTTCCCGAGAAAGTCAGGACCTTCTGCACGAACAGTGGGGATGCGCATGTGGTCAAGGAAAAATATACCACAGCCCGTGGCGATACATGGTTTTCGGTGAATGGGCACGCCTATTCGGCCGATACGCATGAGGCGAATGGTCTGGTGAATTTCGCTATCCTCAAGACCGTGAAGTTCACCGCTCCCTTGGCCAGTGGACAAGCATATGCCGAGAACCTGGGTATGCAGGCGGCGCTTATGGGTGGCGGCCGACCACTCATGCAACGGGTTGGTGATTTCCGCCTCGGTTCCCGCAGCAAGGCCGACAGCTTCAACACCGACCTCTACGATTTCCCACCAAGTCTGAAGGATTGTTGTCCTGGTGACATATCGCTTGCGATGCCGGCGAAGATCCTACGCGTAATCTGGAAAGCGATGAAGAACCTGGACACCATAGTGCCCGGTGTACTGCACCCCTCGACTATCATGTATTATCCTGAGATAAAGCTCTACGCCAACAAACCGGTCTACCTCGACGACCATTTCCGTGTGACCGGATCGGTTTTCCTGGCTGGTGATGGAGCGGGTACCAGCCGTGGCATAACCGCCGCCTGGGCTAGCGGAATCCGATGTGCCCAGGGGATGTTGCGGGTTATGGATGGCCAGTGAGCTGTAACACCCCAACCGGTACTTTTCTTGGGCCTACATCAAGGGACTGAATAGCTTCAGAATATTCCGGCCAAGCCTGACCGGTAGGGAAATGGATTCCTCGTCCAGCAGATTGATCTCGGTACAGAGATCCAGGGATTTGGCGATATCGTTGCGGACATGCGTCGCGATAGACGAGCGGAAGAACGCGACACCACATTCGAAGTGCATGTAGAAACTGCGGTAGTCCATATTGGTCGAACCCACAATCGAAACCTCATCGTCTGAAACGAACATCTTTGCATGGATGAATCCAGGGGTGTATTCGAAAATCCTCACGCCAGCCTGTAGCAATTGCAGGTAGTTGGATCGGGTCACCGGGTGCACGTACCACTTGTCCGGAAAATTTGGTGTGACGATGCGGACATCGACGCCGCTTTGCGCTGCGATGATGAGGGCAGTGGCCATCTGCGTATCTATGATCAGATACGGGGTAGTTATCCAGACATAACGACGGGCATGGTTGATGATTTGGATATAGGCGTTTTCCGATATATTCTCGCCATCCAACGGACTGTCTCCAAACGGTTGTACGAATCCGTCCGAGGGGAAGGATCTGCGGGGAGTGAATTCCGTCAGGTCGACATCCTCGCCGGTAGTGAACATCCATTGCTGGAAGAACATGAGCGTGAGGTTCCAGACCGCATCCCCTTTGAGCATGACCGTCGAATCCTTCCAATGTCCGAACCTGATTTTCCTATTGATATACTCGTCGGCAAAGTTGATGCCGCCGGTGAAGCCTACATCGCCATCGATAATGAGAATCTTCCGGTGGTCCCGATAATTGAGTTTCGCGTTCAGGTGCGGCTTGATCCGATTGAACACTCCCGTCTTGAAACCCATGTTCTGCAACGCCTTCTCGTATCCTACCGGCAAGGTCTGGATGCTTCCCAAATCGTCGTACATGATACGGACGGAAACCCCCTCATCGAGTTTTTCCCGAAGCGCAGCGAGCATGGCGGTCCACATTTCGCCCTCTTCTACGATGAAGTATTCGAACAGGATAAATCGGGTGGCCTTCCCAACCTCCTGGAGAATTCGTGCGAAGGCATCCTCACCCAGCGGAAAATACTCGACAGCTGTATTGTCCCAAGCAGGAGAACCGGTAAGATTCCTGATGTAATCGGACTGTCTGCACAGATTCGCCGAATAATCCAGCAACTCGGTACGTACGGAAGGTACGGGTTCCGGCAGGACCGCGCGCATCTCCTTCTCGTAGTGCTCCTGATATTTCGCTATCTGCCGGTAGACCTGACGTCCCACCCGTTTGTTGCCGAAGATCATGTAGAAGGGAACCCCGAAAATCGGAGCCACCAGGATAACCAGGATCCAGGATATCTTGAACACCGGATTATCGTCACGGCTCACTATGAAGAATACGCTGATAAAGGCCATGGTATAGACGATCGGGATATAATACGCGCTCGCATTCATGAAGTTCAATGTCAGCCATACCAAAGCGGCAATCTGGAGGGCCAACAATGTGAGAAAAGTAAACAGTCTCCCGGTCAGGAGCTTGAGAAACTTTTTCATGGCATGCTACTTCTTTTGACTTTCCTCTTCTTCCTCATCTTCATATTCGTCTTCGAAGAGTTCGGATTCCAATTCGGAGACATCGTCCGTTTCGATTTCAACGACCGGATCTTCTTCCTCGTCGTCATAATCCTCCGGATCCAACTCGATGTTCGGTTCGGTATTGTCATCGTCATCCAACTCGGTGTTGGGTGATTCGTCATCGAAAAGGTCTTCTTCATACAGCGCCGACTCCAACGATCCGTCCATGGCATCCTCGTCGGATTCGTTGCTGTCGGGACGGTTGGATAGGTCACGCAAGAGGGTTTCCACATCGGCTTTCGATACGGTGGAGGTCTGGTAAAATGGGCGTTCCAATGCGGATTTCAACAATTGCACCGCCTGCGAGTTCTTTCCCAAAGCCATTTTCACACGTGCCGCATGCACATAGGCTTCCGGGAAGCGAGGTGTTCCCTCGGTAAGTAGTTTGTCATACAGCGACTGGGCATCGAGCAACGCTCCGGTGAGCAACAGGTGGAGACCTCGGTTATCGGTCATTCCAGGGCTCTCGGGTAATCCTGCGGCAGCTTCTTCGATCAGCGCCCCGGCTTCCTCCAATCTTCCCTTGTCCAGAAGATAACTTCCGAGATTTATCACCAGGTTCTTATCGAGCCGGCCCTCCTCCCTAAGCGTCAACAACGAGGCTATCGCCTCGTCCTCCTGACCAAGCACCCACAGCGCCATGGACCGGGAGACTCTGGCACTGGCTATGATCTCACCATCACTTTGCCGCTTGTTCTGTTCTTTGGCAATGACCGAGTCGAATATCTGCAGGGCTGTCGCGGCATCTCCGCGTTGGACGAACAAATTGCCGAGCATGACCGTGTAGTGGGATGGCAACCCCGCCTTCCACCCCTGCTCGTAGAGGCGCCAAGCCCTGGCCTCATTCGGAACCTTTGCATTGAGCATGCGTGAGGCCAGTGCGACATATACGTATCCACGTTTCACATAGATAACGATAAGCAGAAGTAGGAATATCAATGCAAGTTTTCCCGATTGGGGAACAGGCAACAACATTACACCTAGTATTGCGGCGACAACCACCAGCAACGTAGGATTTTTCATGGTTCGAGCCTCCACAGTGGTTTGTCCCCATCATGCCACATTTCACCGCAGATTGCCAGTGCACCTGTTGTTGTAAAGCCGGGAATCATTGGGTACAATCGGTATGGTCAGGATGAGTTGTTTGGATCCCATACAAACGACGTCGTCTCGGGGAGGTCGATACACAAATGAACGATTTCGGTTTTTCACCTTACGTTTCCGGTACCCGTTCGCCTAGGGTTCCATCGCAAGGGTCCCCTTCCGCTTGGCGCGTGCAAAAATGAAGACCCAATATTACACGGCGACGAGCCTCGACGGCTATCTTGCGACTGAAGACGACTCCTTGGATTGGTTGTTTCCCCTTGGGGATCTGGACAACAGCAGCTACCCGGAGTTCCTTTCCGGAGTGGGAGCATTGGCAATGGGCTCGTCCACCTACGAATGGATGGTCCGCAACGCGGAGATGGTATCTGCGGAGACTGGTTCGGCTTGGCCATATTCCCAGCCGGCATGGATATTCTCCAGACGCGAGCTTCCGATAATCGAGGGGACCGATATCAGGTTTGTACAGGGGGACGTACGTCCTGTGCACGCCGACATGCGTTCGGCAGCCGGCACCAAAAATATCTGGATTGTCGGGGGTGGGGACCTTGCCGGACAGTTCCATGACGCCGGTTTGCTCGATGAACTGATCATCCAGGTCGGGTCTGTCACACTCGGACAAGGCAAGCCGTTGTTCCCCCGAAGGGTCCTGAGCCCTGTCCTACGCCTGACCGACGTGCGACAAATGGGTGAAGGTATGGTCGAATTGCGTTATTCGATACGCAAAAGATAACCGGAGGCCAGAAAGAATCGCACGGCCGACAATCGGGAGTCCTTGCCACAATCCGAGTTGCACGATAGAGTAACTGCATGGATGCGAAACCTTTGCTTCTCCATTGCTGTTGTGGGCCTTGTTCAACCAGTTCGATTGAACGGTTGCAGGAGTTGGGATACGAACCGGTCCTTTTTTTCGGCAACAGCAATATTTTTCCCGAGGATGAGGCCCTGCGGAGATTCACCGCGCTGAAAGTCGTCGCCGATCATTTTTCCCTGCGCCTCATCCATAAGGAATACAACCACGAGGCATGGCGAAAAGAAATCGCCGGACATGAGCAGGATGCTGAGAAAGGGGAACGTTGCGCCATTTGTTTCGCTTACAATCTACGGGAAGCAGCCCAGGAAGCCCTGCGCCAGGGAATTCCCTACTTCACCACCACCCTTACCGTCAGCCCCCACAAGAGTTCACCTCTCATATTCACCATCGGCGATACATGGGATGAATTTGTGGCAGTCGATTTCAAGAAGAAGGGTGGTTATCAAAGGAGCCTGGAACTGTCGCGATTGCTCGAATTGTACCGGCAGGATTATTGCGGTTGCGAGTTCTCGATGCGTCCATCACGCCAACAGGAGTAGGCTTGCTGCCATGACAGCCATGCCACCGAGGACTCCATAGATAGCAAGGTGGTGCTCGCCGTAGCGTTCGGCGGTCGGCAACAGTTCGTCGAAAGAGATATAGATCATGACTCCAGCAGTCGATGCCAAGACGAATCCGAGCATGAGGTCGGTGTTCGAGACAGAGAACAACACCAATCCAAGCAAAGCTCCCAACATCTCGGACAACCCGGAAAGCAGTGCGATGATCAGGCTTTTGGCTCGGTCTCCCGTCGCAAAATAGATGGGGACGGCCACAGCTATCCCTTCCGGAATATTGTGGATAGCTATAGCTACGGCAATGCTGATACCGATTTGGGGATCGGCCATGTAACTGGTGAATGTCGCCAAACCCTCGGGGAGATTGTGGATCGCAATCGCAAGCGCCGATAGCACACCCATACGCAAAAGATGTGGATCGGTTGTGATCTGCCGTTCAATGGCAAGATGTACCACATCGGGAATTTCATGGGGATTGTCCCGCGATGGAACGAAACGGTCGATGAGACCGATAACCAATATGCCGGTGAAGAAGGTCAGGACACTCGCCAGCCGCGCCTGGTTGGACGGGAAGAACTGGTGCAGGTAATGCAAGGCTTCCGGGAGGATCTCCATGAACGACAGATAGACCATGACGCCAGCTGAGAAACCCAACGAGGTACACAGGAAACGTGAACTGCTGCGTTTCTGGAACATACTCAGCAAACCGCCGATTCCCGTGGAGAGACCTGCAAAAAGTGTAAGAGCCAGTGCGGTTGCTACTGTTCCCGGATTCATGGGCAAACGATACCCAATATCGATAAAGCCTGTCAATCGGATATGTTTGGCCACACTAACAAAAAGCTAGTTTGCCTTGGCTGCGATTGCCCGCTGGTGGATGAGCGCATGGACTTCGTCGAGTCCCATGTCCTCGTGTATGATGTCCTCGGTCTGGCAAGCAATACGTTCGACGAACGTATCCGCACAATAGGCTACGTCATGGCGCAAATAGACAGCCTCGGCCAGCCGACTCATCATGCACGCCTTGACTGTCTTGAAACCCATGCGGACGGTCAAGGCCGCGGCAGCCCGTCCAGCTATCCTGTCGTGCAGGACAAGGCTTGCCGGATCCAGGGATGAACCGGACAGGAATTCTTCTGCGGCCAACAACGGGTGCAACCATTTGCCGGTACTCGAGAAGACGACCCTCTGTTCATAATCCAAAATCTGCAGGGAGACCGTACCCGGTAGTTCGCGAGAGGCAAGCCATGGGAGTATATCCAGTTCTTTTTCCACTTTCACCGTCCAAAGATGAATCCCCAGACAATACCGTCCGCAGGACCATCGTACCCGACATACAATGAAGTGGGCATGGAGTTCAACCCCAAAAGTGAAATTGTGGTGGTCAATCGTGTTCCGAACGAGAGTTCGGGAACAATCTGGCTCTCGACGTTCCATAACAAGTCGCCGAATATACCGATCGACGAATTGTCGAAAATCAGCAATTCCCCCATCGTCGGCTTGAATGATTGCGGTTGCCAATCGAGGCCGAATCTTCCGATTATGACGAAATTCGCGGATGAAGGTGCAAGTGCATCGAGACTTCCTTGCGTGCGGAGCGACGGATCGCTGGTCTTGAACCCATCACCAAGATACAGGGGGACATTACCCGCACCGTCCAAGGCGTATCTGCCGGTATATCCGACCTCCAGTCGGAAATCGGATGGGAGCGGGAACGTCGCATTGAAACGGGTATGCAGGAACTGGCGGTCCCAATCCCCTGCCAGTTGCCACGCACCCTCACCGCTCAATCGCAAACGGGAAGTCCTATGTGGACTCCACGCGAAATCCAATCCCGCATGTAGCAACATGGCCTCAAGTTCAAATTCATGTGTAATCTGGTGTTCCCACCAGAATTGCGCGGAAGTCATCAGCGAGTCGGAAACGAATCCCTTGCGTAGTTGCATCCCCAATCGGTGGTACCATGAGGGCAACCAGCTCTCTTGCGCGGAAATCGAGACATCGGCCTCCAACAGCAGGGGGGCGGCCACTTGGTAGGAAAGGCTGGCCGTCAGGCTTGGATACACCGCCATAGGAGAAAAGGACTCCCAACCGGCACCGCCATACAGTGAGAACCACATCGATTTCCAACGGAGATGATACATGAGGCCGGCAAGCACTTCATCGCGCAGATACCAATGGTCGTTCTCCTGGATAAAGGAGCGTAGCCCAAAAAACATCTGGTGTGAGACACCATGGTGGGGAAACCGCTTGTACAACCGGTAGTCGCTGAGCACCTTGTCTTGCCGTGCCGAGAAAGCAGCCCTGAAATCGCGCATTTCCTTGGTGGTCCCGCGGGCATCCAGGCTGCTCAACCGCTCTTCCTGCAATGCAGCCGACCGGTAGCCCCGCTGTGCGAGTTCCTCTATCGCCCCGAAATCCATGAAGGAGAAATCCTCGACATCGCAGCGGATCCATATGGCATCCGTATGCCCCAACAACGCCGCCACACCGTCGCGCCGCTTGCCAAGGTCTATCGAGACATTGAGTATGGAGAGCGGGTTGCGCAAGTTGATCCCCTTGGCATCGTAGAATGTCGTGGAGACTATCGTGGTATCGGTATACTCGTACGCGATATCGAGGGGGACCAGGTTCGTCACCCCGCCGTCGACCAGCAGATGCCCGTTGTACTCGACAGGGTTGAAATAGACCGGAAGGGCAAACGCCGCCCCAAGGACTGTGAGCAGGTCCCCTTCCATTATCCTCACCTGCCGTCTGGTTGCGATATCCTCGCTGACAATCATGATCGGAATCGGCAGATGTTCCAATTGCAAATCGGCACCAAGGTATTGCGCGACAAGGGAAAGGAATCGGGATGTATCGAGCAACCCTCCCCTGATGGGAAACGAGATGTCGAAAAGCTGGGTTATATCGATCTGGGAAGAAAGTGTATCTATTTGCTCGGGTGACAATCCGGCCGCATAGAGGATACCCACAATAGAGCCCATCGAATTGGAGATGATGAAATCGGGAACAATGCCCAGTTCTTCGATGTACTGCAGGACTCCGATATGGGCGAACGCCCTTGCAGAACCCCCGGAAAGCACCAGTCCGATCGGATCGCGTTCTCCCTGCGTCCTGGCGAGGACCCGCTCGCGAAAAGACTGTTCACCATAGGAAATGGGAACAGTCGCCGAGAACAGGTCGTTGGAATTGTTCAAGACAGCCGGATCGATACCGATATTGGCACCTAAGGTACCGAACATGCACAAGAGGAGTATGAGCGCCAACAATCGTCGTTGTAAAACCCGGTTCATCGATACCTCCGTTGGCGCAAGGACGCCAGTTGCCCCATCATAACGGATATATCTTTGGCAGGCAAGAAATCTTGGCGGCCGACAACCGGTCAGCCACGCAAGATCTTGGAAAATACGGACTTGAGGATTCCGACAGCCTCGTCGATCTCAGCTTCGGTGATGGTCAGGGGCGGCACGAAACGCAGCACATTCGGACCTGCATTCGCAATGAGCATACCCTCTGCCATACATGCCTCGATCAACGGTTTGACGGGAATCGTCATCTCCACTCCAAGCATGAGGCCTACTCCACGGATTTCTATGATCTGGGAATACTGTTTCTGCAAGTCGGTGAGAGCGGATCGCAAAAGTGCCGAGGTCGCTTTCACATTCTCGAGCAGCGAGCCCTCCTCCAACCGTTCCAATATGCAATCCGCAGCGGCGGCAGAGAGGAGATTGCCACCAAATGTCGCGGCGTGGTCCCCAGGTACCAGGACTTTCGCTGCCTTGCCGTCGGCGACCATTGCTCCGATAGGCACGCCCCCACCAAGAGCTTTTGCCAACGTCATGACATCGGGCTTTACCTGCGAGGCTTGCCATGCGAAGGCATGGGCTGTCCTGCCGAGACCGCATTGCACTTCATCGAACACCAACAGGATGTCCCGTTCGTCGCAGAGCTTGCGCAGTTGTTGCAGGAACTGCTTTTGGGCAGGAACAACACCGCCTTCACCCTGTACCGGTTCCACGAATATCGCACAGGTGTTTTCTGTGACAAGACTTTCCACTGCGTTGTAGTCGTTGAATGCGGCATACGTGAAGCCGGGAACCAAGGGATGGAAGGCCTTCTGGTATTTCACCTGTCCGGTCGCCGTCATGGACCCGTAGGTCCTGCCATGGAACGACTGCATCATAGTGATGATATCGGTCTTGCCATCCTTCTTGGAGGATCCGTACTTTCGCACCAGTTTCAATGCAGCCTCGTTTGCTTCCGTTCCGCTATTGCAGAAGAATACCCGCTCCATGCCACTCAAGCGTGACAACCGGATAGCGGCTTGCACCGCATAGGAATTCCAGTACAGATTCGAACAATGCAACAGACCATCCGCAACCACCTTGCCGAGAGTCGCGCTAAGACCTGGGTCCTTGTAGCCAAGGATATTCACGGCGATACCCGCGACCATATCCAGATACCTGTTGCCATCGGTGTCGTAGACATGCCGTCCCTCACCATTGGCCAGGACTATGGGATACTGTGCATACGTATCCATAAAAACCGACTTGCCCTTTTCTATGATATTAGTGGCCATATATTCCTCCTATCGGGTCATCATGGTACCGATTCCCTCGTTGGTGAATATTTCCAGCAACAACGAGTGCGGTATCCTACCGTCCAGAATGTGGACGCTCTGTACGCCTTGGCGTATACCATCCATACAACAGTGGGCCTTTGGTATCATACCACCGCTGATGGTTCCGTCCGCGATGTAATTCTCCGCCTCGGTGAGTGTGAGTTGGCGAAGGATGGTAGACGGGTCGTCCTTGTCACGGAGGATACCCTCGACATCGGTCAGGAACACCAGCTTCTGCGCATGCAATGCCCCGGCAATCGCGCTTGCGGCATAATCCGCATTGATATTGTAGGTATTCCCCTCGAAATCGGTACCTACAGGAGCCACCACGGGTACGAAATCGTTGGCCATGAGTGAATCCAACAGGGCTGTATTGACCCGCACGACTTCACCGACAAACCCGAGATCCTTCCCGTCGTTCAGTTTCTTGCGTGCGATCAGCGTATCCCCATCCTTGCCGTTGATTCCCACGGCGTTGATCCCCTGCCCCTGGAGACACTGGACCAACTCCTTGGAGATGGAACCGGAAAGGACCATCTCGGCTATTTGGGCCGTCTCCGCATCGGTGATGCGCAAACCATCGACAAAGGTAGTCTTCTTGCCCAACCGGTCGAGGAGACTGGTAATGGAGTTTCCACCACCATGGACTACGACGGGACGCATACCTATCCGTTTCATCATGGCGATATCCTGAATGACGGAGGTCTTGATCTCTTCATCCACCATGGCACTGCCACCATATTTCACCACCACTATGCTGCCCGCGAACCGTCTGATATACGGTAGCGCCTCGATCAACACACTGGCTTTCTCGATCTCTTTTTTCATGGTCAACTTCTGTAATCTCCATTTATGCGGACATACTCGTACGACAAGTCACATCCCCATGCGGTAGCCTCTTCTGTTCCATCACCGACAGTTGCGGATACTTGGATGATCTTCTCCTGCAGGATCTTCTTGGCGAGCGTCTCGTCGAAAGCTATGGGAACACCATTTTTCATAACCGCGATCAATCCCGCCTTGCTGGCATAGCTGATGCTGACAGCCAAAGGATCGAAGGAAGCCCCCGAATATCCCATAGCACACAGCATCCGTCCCCAATTGGCATCGGCTCCAAAGAATGCGGTCTTCACCAGATTGCTCGAAATGACCGATTTCGCCATAAGGCGGGCATCATCCTTGGTCCGGGCACCACAAACGGTGACCTCTATGAATTTTCCCGCACCTTCTCCATCCAATACGATCAACTTTGCCAATTCGGTGTGGACGAACTTGAAGGCTTCGATGAATTGCTCTTCCGATACCGATCCGGGAGCCACCGCAGGAGCCGCGGACGTTCCATTCGCAAGTACCAACACGGTGTCGTTCGTGCTGGTATCGCCGTCGACACTGATCATGTTGTAGGAATCGATCACCGTCGAACCCAAGAGGTTCTGCAAATAGGAGGCCTCGACCTGCGCGTCCGTGGTAATGAACGAAAGCATGGTAGCCATGTTCGGATGGATCATCCCCGATCCCTTGGCCATACCCCCTATCCGGATCGCTTTGCCGTCGATCTCGACCTCCACCGCGATTTCCTTGCTGAAGGTATCGGTCGTGCATATGGCGGCGGCAGAATCCTTCGCCGCATCGATCGAATCGTCCAGCAGCGAAAGGCATGAGGCTATGCCGGTGGCAACCTTCTCCATGGGAAGAGGGACTCCGATCACTCCCGTCGAACAGACCAGCACCTCCCGCGATTCCACATCAAGGCCGTCGGCGACCAACTGGGCCATTTTTTGCACGTCTTCATCCCCTTGGGTTCCGGTACATGCATTCGCATTCCCGCTATTCACCACCAAGGCGCGTACGGCATGTTTTCCGGAGACTATGTTCTGGTCCCATACGACCGGGGCAGCCTTGACGACATTCGTGGTAAAAGCACCTGCGACAGCCGCCGGCACATCGGAGGTCAAGACCGTCATATCCAATTTCTTCTTTTTGATTCCGGCGGCGACAGAGCCGGCCCGGAACCCATTCGGGGCAAGGACCCCACCATCAATCCTATTCATGTTCCAGCTCCTTCTTTACAGGGGAAAAGCAGGCAATGCGTCGATCCCAGCCTGTTCATCAAGTCCGAATACGATATTCATATTCTGCACTGCCTGACCGGCAGCACCTTTCACCAGGTTGTCCAACGAACCACAGGCTACGATCCGTCCGGTGCGTTGGTCGATGGTGAATCCGATATCGCAGTAGTTCGATCCCTTGACCCAACGGGTTTCCGGGAAGGTACCGTAGGGGAGTACGCGGACAAATTGTTCCTGTGCATATTTGTTTGCATAGGCTTCCTCGATCTCGCCTTTGGTTACCCCCGGTTTCAGCTTGGCATACACTGTCGAGAGTATACCACGGTTCATGGGAATCAAGTGTGGTGTGAATGAAAGGACCACACCCGAAGTCGACGTACCATGGGAGAGTGCCAACGACAGTTGCTCCTCGATTTCCGGTGTGTGCCGGTGGCTGGCGACTCCATAGGGCTTCACCGATTCATCGCATTCACAGAACAGCGAGCCGAGCTTCTCGCCCCGACCGGCTCCGGAAACACCGGATTTGGCATCGATCACCAAGGTATCGGGATCGATCAGACCTTCCGCAAGCAATGGATATATGGTGAGGATCGAACAGGTCGTATAGCATCCCGGATTGGCGATCAACCGCGCGGCACGTATCTGTTGCCGGTGCAATTCGCATAGACCGTACACGGCCTTTCCCAACAGCTGGGGATTCCCATGTTTGGTCTTGTACCAGGTCTCGTAGACACTGCAATCGCTCAACCGGAAGTCGGCTCCCAGATCGATTACCACACATTCCGAGAGCAGGGCCTCGGTGACATGTTGGGAAGCGATGCCGTGCGGAAGGGAGACGAACACCACATCGCATTTCTTCGCAAACGCAGAGATATCGGCATCATGGCAAGGAAAGTCGAAGACCTTCTTGAAATTCGGGTAGATGCCGGCATACGACTCGCCGACGTGGCTATGCGATCCGGCCAATATCTTCTCGACGTTCGGATGACGACAGAGCAGCCGCATGAGTTCCGCTCCGGCATATCCTGTTGCTCCGATGACACCAACTGTAACCATTCGTCCACTCCTTTTCACTTCGTAGGTATACACACCCAGTTCTTTGTATATATATTCTTTTTGTCCGTTTGTATAGGGGTAGTTTTGTATATTTATACATTATTTCTTGAATATACCCCCATGCGCCCAGATTAGTCGAACATTCCGAACGTGTATGCAATTGTGAACCATTACAAGTTGCATTTGCAACAACAACTTTCGTTGAATTATGATACCGTTGGTGTATCATATGGACATGATGAGAAGAAAAGACCGACAACAGGATACAGAATTCGCCCGATCAGTTATCAGGACCGCCGAATATGGGGTGCTTTCCATGGTGGATAAGGACAACACACCCTATGCTATCCCCGTGTCTCCAGCACTGGTCGGGGATACCTTCTATATCCATGGAGCGACAGAGGGAAAGAAACTGACTGTTATCGAGAACAACAGCAAGGTGTGCCTGGTGTGTGTCGGCAAGACCCGACTTCTACCCGGCGAGTTCTCCACGGAGTACGAATCGACGATCGCATATGGAACGGCGACGATTGTCGAGGATGATGGCGAGAAGACCGAGGCCCTGTTGGCGATCGCCAGGAAGTATTCGCCGCAATTCACCGAAGAGGCGGTTGCCTATATCGGAAGGGCGTTGCACCAGACAGTGGTGGTGCGCATCACCATAGAGGAAATGACGGCAAAGGCAAAACTGCCCAAGAACATGCCAAAACCATGACACAAGGAGTCGAGATGATAGAGAAAGTATATTCGTACAGTGTAGCGGATGCTACGGCTGTGGAACGGATTGTCGGAGGACCCGATGTCCGGATCAACCATTTGAGTCTGGCCGCTGGGGAGTCGTTGGATCCGCACCCTACCCCGGAAGCCGCCCACATGATCGTCACCCGTGGCGTATTGGGCATTACGTTGAATGACCAGGAGCAGCATCGCTATGGCGAAGGTTCGATCGTCGCGATCCCGGCGAACACCATGCTCGGAATAGCCAATAGTGGAGATGTCACCATGCATCTCTTCGTAATCAAGACACTATAATTTTCTAGGAGAAGACAATGTCAGACATGTTCTGTTTTCAATGCGAACAAACGGTAGGCGGCAAGGCTTGCACCGGCAAGAAAGGTACGTGCGGCAAAATGGCCGACACCTCCAACCTGCAAGATGAAATGACCGGAGCGCTGGTCGCCCTGGCAAGGGCAGCGGAAGGAAAATCCCTTTCCAAGGAAGTTGTCCATATCATGATGGAAGGTATGTTCACCGCGATCACGAACGTCAACTTCAACGATCCGGTACTGCAGGAACTGATCAAGCGGATCGATACGCTCACTGCTTCGCTCGGTGGCGATACCGCCGCATATCCCATGGGAGACATTTGGGGAGGGGACGAGGATATCCGCTCGCTCAAATCCCTGATCCTGCTCGGATTGCGCGGCATGGGCGCGTATGCCTACCATGCGTGGGTGCTCGGATACTCCGATGACCTGGTGAATGAATTCTTCTTCACAGGTATGCGGGCCATCGGCAGCGGTATGGATGCCTCGGAGTTGCTTCCCTTGGTCCTGAAGACCGGTGAAGTGAACCTGAAGTGCATGGAACTGTTGGATACCGCCAATACCTCATCCTACGGGGATCCGGTCCCCGTGGAAGTCCCGCTCGCCATCGAAAAGGGTCCGTTCATTGTAGTCAGCGGACACGATCTGTTCGACCTGCATGCATTGCTCAAGCAGACAGAGGGCAAGGGCATCAATATCTATACGCACGGCGAAATGCTCCCCGCCCACGGATATCCGAAGCTCAAGGCGTTCAAGCATTTGAAGGGAAACTTCGGAACCGCCTGGCAAAACCAGCAGAAGGAATTCCTGGATATGCCTGGAGCCGTACTGTTCACCACCAACTGCCTCATGCCCCCCAAGGACAATTACAAGGATAGGATATTCACCACCGAGGTAGTCTCGTTCCCCGGTCTTGTACACATCGGGGAGGATAAGGATTTCACTCCTGTCATTGAAAAGGCACTCGAGTTGGGTGGATATGCCGAAGAGAAGAAGATGGTCGGTATCAATGGCGGTACCAGCATGACCACCGGCTATGGCCGTGCTACAGTCCTCTCCGTCGCTGGAAAAGTTATCGACGCTGTGAAATCGGGCGACATAAAGCACTTTTTCCTCGTCGGTGGGTGCGATGGCGCAAGGGTCGGAAGGAACTACTACACCGAGTTCGTGGAAAAATCTCCCGACGACACGGTGATCCTCACCCTCGCCTGCGGAAAGTTCCGGTTCAACGATATGAAGATCGGTGAGATCGGTGGAATTCCGAGAATGCTCGACATGGGACAGTGCAACGACTCGTACGGTGCGATCCAAGTCGCGTTGGCGTTGGCGAATGCGTTCGAGTGTTCGGTGAACGAGCTTCCTTTGAGCTTCGTGCTTTCATGGTATGAACAAAAGGCGGTATGCGTATTGCTGACCCTCCTCCACCTCGGGGTGAAGAACATCCATCTCGGACCTACGCTTCCCGCATTCGTTTCTCCCAATGTCTTGAGAATTCTGGTGGACAACTTCGGAATCACCCCGATTTCGACCGCACAAGAAGATCTGGACAAACTTCTCGCCTAACCGATGAATTAGGTAAAATTTTCCACGACAGCTGGCTTCCTTGAGGGAACCAGCTGTTTTTATGACTGAAGGCAATACAACCGGATAGAACCGTTTTGTTGCATTCTTCAAATTATCACTGTATTCCACTCTCGCTTTGTTGCAATTTTTGACAAAAAATGTATATATGTCTCGTATGACGCAACAAAGGGGATTTCATGTTGCATAACAACTATCGGGGCCATGATGTACAAGTTTCCATGGGGGAATCTTGTATGGCCGCGATGTATCGCGTCGTCTGCGTGTGCTTGCCGAGCATTCCGGTGTCTTCCGGAGTGCTCGTTTTTTTTTCCTGGCAAACTGCCCGATAGGCACGGGGAAAGTAAAGATTTGAATAGTATAGACCACCATAAAAAGGAACCGATACATGGAAGGAACCGAGCAATTCGATATCAATGGAATGGACAATGCGGAGGTCGAACGGCTGATGCAGCGGCTGCGTACGGGATTGACCGTCTCGGAAGCCAGGGACTTGCAGGAGCGTATCCTTGGCAGGAAGCCAACGCTCGCCGAGTTGATCCTCTTCGGTATAGAGGGATCCGAACACTGCTCCTATAAAAGTAGTCGTCCGTATCTCAAACTCTTTCCCACCGACGGACCGGAGGTCATCATTGGTGCGAAGGAGGATGCCGGGATCATACGCGTGGCACGGGACAACGAGGGAAACGGCTATGCCATAGTACTCAGCCACGAATCGCACAACCACCCTTCCCAGATAGTACCGTATGAAGGTGCTGCAACTGGAATCGGGGGCAATATCCGCGATGTCTGCTGCATGGGTGCACGGGTTGTCGCACTTGCGGACGACCTTCGGTTCGGCGACATCCGCGATACGCGCAACAAATGGTTGCTGGAACAAGTGGTGGCGGGAATAGCCGGGTACGGGAACCCTGTGGGGGTTCCGAATATCGGAGGCGGACTCCAGTTCGACCCCGGATACAACGGGAACTGCCTGGTTACAGTAGTTACATTGGGAGCCATGCGGGAAGACGACATACTGCACTCCCATGCACCAAAGGGTGCCGATGGCTACGATTTGATCCTCGTGGGAAAACCTACCGACAACAGCGGTTTCGGAGGAGCCAGTTTCGCAAGCTTCAACTTGTCGGAAGGAGCAGTCGAAGCCAACAAGGGTGCTGTACAGGAACCGAATGCTTTCCTGGGTAGACATCTGATCCATGCCACCGACGAACTGGTGGGAATACTTCGTGAAAAGCAGCTGATCGACAAGGTCGCGTGCAAAGACCTGGGAGCGGGAGGAATCGCCTGTGCCAGCGTCGAGCTGGCCGATGGCGGCGGATACGGTGCGATCGTCGATATCGATGCCGTGCATACCGCCGATCCAACCCTTCCCCCCCATGTGATCCTCTGTGCAGAGACGCAAGAACGGTACCTGTGGGTCTCACCACGCGAGATCACACCTTTGATCCTCAACCACTTCAACGACACATTCGCACTACCTGAAGTCTCCCACAATGCCCGTGCGACCGTAATCGGTTCCATCACAGCCCTTCCCGATTTCGTCGTGACCGCGAAGGGAGAGACGTTGGTGCATGCGAAAGCCTCCGATGTCACCAAAGGATTCCTGTACCTCCGGCCTGTGGGCGAACTTCCTCCCCTGCCACAAGAGCCCTCGTTTCCCGTCCCCCAGGACTTGCAATCGCTTTGGCTGTCGATGTTGGCACATGAGAATATCGCCAGCAGGGCCATGGTATTCAACTCCTACGACAAACAGGTGCAGGCCCTCGTCGAGATCGAAGCAGGAGCCTCCGATGCGGGAATCATCAGGCCGTTCGATGACATCGGCTATCCCGAAGAACTCAAGGACCTGGGAATATCGCTGACCTGTGACCAGAACCCCCGATTCAACACCATCGACCCCTATCGGGGAGCGGTCCTTGCCGTTCTCGAATCGTATGCCAATACGGTTGCCTCGGGAGCACAGCCGATCGCAATCTCCGATTGCCTGTGTTACGGCAACCCCGAATATCCCGACAGCATGCGGCAATTCGCAGAGGGTTGCCGGGGCGTGGCCCACGCGGCGACAGTCCTGGGGCTTCCGGTAATCGCCGGGAATGTCTCGTTGTACAACGAATCGGAGCATGGCTCGATCCCGCCCAGTCCCATGATTTCCATGCTCGGCCGGTTGGAAGATGCCGGAAAAGCCCTTTCCATGCGATTCAAGCAGAAAGACTCCAGTCTCCTCCTCGTCGGACAGCGGAAGGCCGAATGCGGTGGCAGCATCTACTATTCCATGCTCGGCTCACTCGGCAACAGCCTTCCTTCACCCGACCTGGACGAGTTCAAGGCAATTGGAGCTCTGCTACGGGAACTGGCACAAGAGGCACGTATCCTTGCCTGCCACGATATCTCCGATGGGGGCTTGGCTGTAGCGGTCTCGGAAATGGCCATGGCAGCCCAAATCGGGTGCCGCATCGCCATCGAATCGGAGCTCAGGAGCGATTTCCTGTTGTTCTCCGAAACTCCCGGTTTCGTGCTGGAGGTCCCCGATTCGGAGGCCGCACAGGTATTGGCACGCTTCGAGGCACTCGGGATATGGTGCCGGACTATCGGCGAAACCTGCACACAGCCGGTGATCGCCTTCAACGATATCGTTTCCATCCCCTTGGAATCGGCGACCCAAGCATGGGTGTCGGGACTGCGGGAAAAAACAACCTGAAATGGAGAGAATACCACCAATGAAACAAACGGGAAGCACCAATCTCGACTACCAGTCGGCCGGAGTGGATATCACTGCCGGAAATCGCGCGGTGGAGCTGATCAAGGATGAAGCGGCAAGTACCTTCGACAAGCATGTGTTGGCGAAAATCGGGAGTTTTGCCTCCATGTACGACCTCTCCTGGATTTCCGGAACGTACCGGAACCCTGTCCTCGTCCAAAGTGTCGATGGCGTGGGCACAAAGATTTCGATCGCCAGGATGGCCAACGATTACTCTACGATCGGCCAGGACCTGTTCAATGCATGCACAAACGATATCGCCGTACACGGCGCGAAACCTTTGACCTTTCTCGATTACATCGCGAACGACGTACTCGAACCCGAGATTGTCGCAGCAATCGTCAAGGGTCTGGCCGTTGCCTGCCGGGAATCCTCGGTAAGCCTGGTCGGTGGTGAGACAGCCGAGATGCCGGGCGTATACCTCCCCGGGGAGCACGACCTGGTCGGTTTGGTGACGGGGATTGTCGAGCGTGATGCGATTGTCACCGGAAAGACAGTGCAGGAGGGCGATGTGATCCTCGCAGTCGGATCCTCGGGATTGCACACCAACGGCTATTCGCTGGCCAGGAAGGTATTGTTCGCCCATGCGGGCCTGAGGGTGACCGACATGTTGCCCGGAACCGAAGGCACAAGTGTCGGCAAGGCATTGCTCGCTCCCCATGTGAACTATTCCAATGGAATCGAAGCCTTGCTCGCAACCGGGGCACCTGTTCGAAGCATGGCCCATATCACCGGTGGCGGATTGATCGAGAACGTTCCCCGGGTAATACCGAAGGGATTGCGGCCCCGATTCCATCCGCAAGCATGGACCCGAATGCCGATATTCGAGGCAATCCAGCGATTGGGCAATGTCTCGGACCATGAGATGTACAGGACCTTCAATATGGGAATCGGTTTGACGGTGGTTGTCCCGGCAAGCGAAGCCCAATCCGTATTGGCACAGATGCGCCAGATCTTTTCCCAACCGGTCTGGGAAGTAGGTTCCATTGGAAAGGGAGTCGAGGGAACGTGGATCGAGGGGGTACGCCCGTGAATTATCGTATAGCGGTCATTGAATTTCCCGGGACCAATTGCGAGCGGGAAACAGCCAGGGCTGTCCAACGTGCCGATATGGACCCGATACGCTTCAAATGGAACGACGACCCCGCCATACTCGCTTCCTGCGATGGGTACGTCATAGGAGGAGGGTTCTCATACGAGGACAGGAGCCGCTCGGGCATAATCGCCGCACTCGATCCGATCATGAGAAGATTGCGCGTTGAGGACAAGAAGGGAAAACCGATACTCGGCATATGCAACGGAGCCCAGATTCTACTCGAATCGGGCATAATCCCTGGTTTGTCCGACCACCGGCTCGGCGGAGCACTGGCCCAAAACAAACAGTTTGTCGATGGAAAGATCATTGGAACCGGTTTCTACAACGCATGGGTCCACGTACGGCTTTCCGAAGGAAGCGGTTCCCATGCATTTGTCAGGGGGATTTCCACCGATACCGTCATGAGAATCCCCGCGGCACATGCCGAGGGAAGGTTCGTGATTCCCCGCGGGTTGCTGGAGCACCTGTATGCCTCGGGTGCAACCATATTCAGATACTGTGACGTAGCGGGCAACGAGAACCCCCAATTCCCCTGCAATCCGAACGGCTCGGTGGACAATATCGCGGCGTTGGGAAATCTCCGGGGAAATGCCTTGGGTATCATGCCACATCCCGAACGGACGAACGAAGGGGATTGCATGTTCGCTTCCATGCGCACCTACCTCTCCCAAGGATTGTACCGCGAAAGCATCGACTTGGATTTTTCACAAAAAGAGGAACTCTCCGGGGTCTATACTCCTGGAGTGAAGAGCCGGGAATTGGTAATCTCCTCAATCATCACCGACAATACGGCTGTCTCCGTTGAACAGGCACTGCGACAGCTTGGTTTTCCGGTTTCCGTACGCCGCGCCGTGCATTGGGAGTTGACACCCGCACCCGATGCGACGGAACACCAGTTCGAACAGGACTTCGCCACTGCCTGCAAGAGCGGCGAATTGTTCAACTCGAACAAGGAATACCCCGTGGAGGACCTTCCAGCTACCGACCGGACGATCTTGGTCCGCACCGATGCTGAGGATGATTGTATCGGATTGCATGCCAAGCATGTGCTGATGAATTGGTTCGGCCTACCGTCTATCGTGGAAATTCGCCATGGAATCCTCTGGATGATCACCGTGGATCCGGATCAAGGGACACAGAGCGAACATATGATCGAAGAGTGTTTGCATACCAACATCTTCAACAATCCATTCAGCCATAGGAGATACACATATGCATGATGCCTACAAGGAATACCGGGAACGCATTGCATCGCAACTCGCCCATACCATGCAGGAAACGAACCTTCCGTTGGAAGACAAGAAGGTCGGCAAGGTCCGCGATTCCTACCGTTGGGATGACGGACACCTGCTTCTGGTCACCACAGACAGGCAAAGCGCCTTCGATCGCGTACTGGCCGCAATCCCCTTCAAAGGTGCGGTGTTGAACCTGACCAGCGCCTGGTGGTTCGGAAAAACCGGACATATCGTGAAGAACCATCTGGTGTCGGTCCCCCACCCCAACGCATCGTTGGTGTTGTCCTGTGACGTATTCCCCATCGAAATGGTCGTACGGGGATATATCACCGGTACGACAGACACTTCGTTGTGGACCCACTACGAGAAGGGTGTGCGTACCTATTGTGGGAACGACTTGCCCGAAGGTCTGCGCAAGAACCAGAAACTCGAGCAACCGTTGCTGACTCCGACAACCAAAGAAGCAGTCCATGATCGGCCGATCAGTCCCGCAGAGATCGTTTCCGAGGGTTGGATGACCGAAGCCGATTGGAAAATCGTCTCCCAAAAAGCCTTGGAGCTGTTCGAGTTCGGACAGGAGCAGGCTGCGAAGAATGGCCTCATACTGGTGGACACCAAATATGAATTCGGGAGGGACAGCGATGGGACTATCCGTATCATCGATGAATTGCATACTCCCGATTCCAGCCGCTACTGGATCGCCGACACCTATGCCGAACGTCTCTCACGGGGGGAGGAGCCGGAAAATATCGACAAGGAATTTCTGCGGCTCTGGTTCAGGAAGGTGTGCGACCCGTATCACGACGAGGTCCTTCCGAAGGCACCGGAGGAATTGGTGGTGGAGCTATCGCTCCGCTATATCCGTCTGTATGAGATGATCACCGGCCAACAGTTTCCGTTCGATGAAATCACGGACAGGGAAAAGTCGTCCGCCGAGGAATTGGTACGTATCGTGGACAGGTTGCGCCTACAAGGAAGCAGGGAGGAATAGGAATGCATGCAATAATCATCATGGGCTCGGAATCGGATAGGAAGCATGCCGATTCCATCGTCTCGGCTATGGAAGGAAGCGGAATCGCAGTACAGGTGCATGTAGCATCCGCACACAAGCAACCGCTCGAAGTACTGGATATCCTGAAGCGGTATAGCAAGGAACGCCAGGTGGTGTATATCACTATCGCCGGCAGATCGAATGCCCTTTCCGGCTTTGTCGCCGCAAATTGTACTTTTCCGGTCATTGCCTGTCCTCCCTTCGCGGATAAGATCGACATGCTGGTGAATATCCACTCCACATTGCAAATGCCATCGCAGGTTCCTGTACTCACCATCCTCGACCCCGCCAACGCCGCGTTGGCGGTACAGAGGATTTTCGGCATGTGCAATCCACAGGAATCCCAACCATGTGCGGAATAGTGGGGATCATCGGCAGGACGCCGGTCGCGATGCAACTGTATGACAGCTTGATCCAACTGCAACATCGCGGTCAGGATGCGGCGGGAATCATAACATGCGACAGCAGGTTGCATTTCAAGACCGGAACAGGTTTTGTCCGCGATATCTTCGAAGAACGGCATATCCGGCGCTTGCAGGGAACCATGGGTATCGGCCACACCAGGTATCCGACCAGCGGCGACAAGGCTGGAAACGACGAAGTGCAACCGTTTTGGACCAGCGTACCCAACGGAATCGCATTCGCACACAACGGAAATATCGTGAACCACAAGGAGCTTACGCACGAGGTGATCCAAAACAGGAGACGATATCTCAATACGACAAGCGATTCCGAGATGCTCATGCAACTGTTCTCCTCGGTCCTTGAGAAACGGCTGGACGGCTGTGAATCGCTCGCCCTGTCCGACGAGGAGTTCTTCTCCCATATCGAGAAGTCCGTCAACGAGGTGTTCACCCTCACCCGTGGATCGATCTCGGCTGTCAGCATCATCAAAGACCGCGGTCTGGTGGCATTCAGGGATCCGCATGGTATCAGACCCCTTGTGTTGGGAGAACGGATGGGAACCGACGGAGCCAAGGAGTATATCGTCGCAAGCGAGAACACCATGTTCTACATGCTTGGGTACACGCTGGTGAGGGATATACTCCCTGGAGAAGCGGTCTACATCACACCACAGGGAAAGCTCTTTTCCAAACGGATCGTGACGGACGCCTTCAATCCGTGTATCTTCGAATACGTGTATTTTTCCCGTCCCGACGCCATGATGAATTCCGTAAGCGTCTATAGGGCGAGATTGCGCATGGGACAAAACCTGGGCAAACGGTGGAAGCAACTGTACGGGGAACTCAGGCCGGATGTGATCATTCCCGCACCTTCGACCGCGAATACCATGGCTCTCGCGATGGCGAAGGAATTGCAGACCAACTATTCCGATGGCCTGTACAAGAATCCGTTCATCGGTCGGACCTTCATCATGCCCAACCAGGAAGAGCGGCGACAGTCGGTACGCTACAAGCTGGTGCCACAACAGTTGGAGATCCGCAACAAGGTGGTCATGGTGGTGGACGATAGTATCGTTCGGGGAACCACCAGCAAGGAAATCGTCTCGATGATCCGGAATTTTGGCGCCAAGGAGATATACTTCATCAGTGCCTGCCCTCCTGTCATCCAACCCTGCTTCTACGGAATAGATATACCCACGAAGGAAGAATTGATCGCGGCGAACAACCCGATCGAGGATATCCGAACGTTCCTGGGAGTCGAGATCCTGCTGTTCCAGGAACTGGAGGATTTGATAGAGGCCGTTACAAGAAAGGGCGAACACCATATCGACGAACCGTGCCACGCTTGCCTGGGTGGTCCCTATATTCAAGGAGTCCCCTCATGAAGCATCTTCTCCTGATCGGCTCTGGTGCTCGGGAACATGCCATGGCCCAACGGCTTGCCAGTTCCCGTACGCCATGGTGCATCCATTGCGTCGGAACTACGGACAACCCGGGAATCGCCGAAATCTGCAAGGCCAGCGGGGGGACTTATAGCAAAGGATCCATCACCGATCCCGACATGATGGTGGATATTGCGCGCTCGATCGAGGCTTCCCTGGCAATCATCGGGCCCGAAGCTCCGCTGGAAACCGGTGTCGCCGATGCGTTGAGACAGGCTGGAATCCCTGTTGTCGGGCCTGACAAGGCTCTTGCACGAATCGAGACGAGCAAGTCTTTCGCACGGGAATTCCTTCGGTCCATCCTTCCCCAGGCTTGCCCGCGTTTCCATGTCGTCCACGATATCGATGAGGCAACAGTCCGGGTGCGAGACCTGCATGGCGCCTATGTGATAAAGGCGGATGGTCTGACGGGAGGCAAGGGAGTACTGGTCGCGGGAGAACACCTGCATTCCGACGAGGAGGCGATCGCCTATTGCAGAAGTCTGCTGAAGCCCGTTCCCGATACTGTGCAGCAACCGCGCTGTGTGATCGAGGAAAAGCTCGAAGGCGAGGAATTTTCCCTCATGACCGTCACCGATGGAAAGACCTTCCTACATCTTCCTCCTGTCCAAGACCACAAGCGTGCGTTCGATGGCGACACAGGTCCGAATACCGGAGGTATGGGCAGTTACAGCGATCGGATGTCTTCATTGCCTTTCCTCACCCCACGTGATCTCGAAACCGCCAAAAGCTATAACGAAACCGTCATACGTGAGTTGGAAGCGACTACCGGCTCTCCTTACCGTGGAATCCTGTATGGTGGATTCATGGCTACAGCCAATGGAATCCAAATCATCGAGTACAATGCGAGATTCGGTGATCCGGAGTGTTTGAACCTCATGCTGTTGATCCAAAGCGATGTATTGGAGATGTTCGAACGCACCGCAAACGGCACATTGGCAGACTACACACTGGAGCTCTCCGAAGCTGCTTCGGTGTGTGTGTACCTGGTCCCGCAATCCTACCCGATGGGACAAGCGAAAGGGGAACCGGTTCATATCGGCGTGCTTCCCCACGGAATATCCGTATGCCTCGGCTCGGTCGAAGAGACGGAAAGCTCACTGGTCACCGCCGGCTCTAGGACCTTGGCCCTAGTGGCTTTGGGAGAGACAATCGGAGAAGCCCGCAATGACGTCATGGACGCGATCTCCTCGATCAAGGGAAAGCTGCGGTATCGGTCGGATATCGGCAGCAAGCAGCTGCTGGAGAAGCGGATCAACCATATGCGGCAGTTGCGCAATCCGCTTCGCATCGCGATCATCGGTTCCACGAACGGTACCGACATGGAAGCCATAGTAGAACAGATCGGTCGGGGAACTTTGCCCGCTTCCATAGAGTTGGTGCTCTCCGATCGCGAGGATGCCGGCATACTGCACAAGGCACGGGTCCATGGGATTCCGAACGCTTGGATCGCCAGCAAGGGAGCGGCCCGGGACCATGAGATTACGAGGCTGTGTGAGGATGCGAAGGTCGAAACGATCGTGCTTATAGGATATATGCGGATTCTCGGTGCGGAATTTTGCGAACGTTGGAACAATAGGGTCATGAATGTCCACCCGTCGTTGTTGCCTGAATTTGCCGGAACCAAGGATACCGACACGCACGCGTTGGCAATCGAGCGGATGCACGAGACGGGAAATGCCAAAACAGGATGTACAGTCCATTTGGTCACTTCGACGGTTGATGCCGGCCCGATCCTCAAACAAAAAACCTGCTTGATCTCACCAGACGATACCCCGGGAACACTCAAAAAACGTATACAACAGCTGGAGGGGGAGGCGCTGTGCGAGTGTCTTTCCAGGGCATATGCCTCCCGGGACGATCTTACCTGTTGTCAAGCCAGTTCGGAGGCACCGATATAGGCATCAAGATACAACCCTTCGCGATACTTTTGCATGAAGTTCCTGAAATCGGACAAGGGAATCGGAGGGGTGAAATAGTTGCCCTGCAAGTAGGCGGCACCGAGTTCCTTCGCCGCATCGAGTTGCATCCGCGATTCGATTCCTTTCGCCAATGTCTCGATTTGAAGATGTTGGGCCATGTCCATGAGCGAGTCGAATACCCGTGGTCCCTGGTGGTCGGAATTCCAATTCTTGACTCCATAGAGGGAGAAATTCAACTTGATGATATCGAAATTGTTCTGGAAAAAGGCCTTGAGGTCGAAAGCTTCCTCATCGAATGCATCCAGAGCTATACGGAAACCCTTTGTACGCAAGGCGCTGATTGAATCGCTCACCTCGGGATCGCTGAGAATCGTGTCCTTGATATCGAATTCGATATGTTCCGGATGCAATTCGTACTCCGCGACCCAATCGCACAACCGTTCGACCGAACCTTTTGTCAGACTTACCGCACTGACGTTTATTACGACCCTGAATCCATAGGGAACGAGACCTTCGTCCTTGAGTTCCTTCACAGCCGCGAATGTTTTTCTGATGATTGTGGTATCGATCGTGCTGATCCGGTGCATCTCATATGCCAAATCCTTGAAAACCTGTGCACTGAGGATCCTGAAACCACCCAGCTGCCAGCGGGCAAGGCTCTCCAACCCGACGACCCGAAATGAAATCGGATCGACAATCGGTTGGAAAAAGGGGTTGAATTCCTGTTCCCAATGTTTTTTCAGGAATCCGACCTTGCATTCCTCGATGTCGAATTTTCTCGCACGGATGGATTCGTTGGCAACGATGAACGGTTGGTTATCCTCTTGTGCCGATTTCATGGTGAAATAAGCCAACTCCAACAATTCTTCAATCCTTCCCACACGATAGCGGATTCCCGATGCGGCACACCCGATCGATATTTCGACTAGTTGCATAGCCCGTTCATCGTACGAAGAGATGATATTCTGTATCTGTTCGGAAATATGGTGGGTCACCTTCCGTTGGTATTGGGTCTTCTGCTCTTCTTCGATACTTTGGGCGGAAGGGAATTCCTTCAGTACGACATATTGGTCGCGCGAAATCCGGCGTACATGGGCACAACCGAAATAGTTCTGCATCTCAGAAAGGATATTCTGGTACAAATCATCCAAATTCTCATGGTCCAAGACAGAATGGAACAATCCTTTCGGGGAGGATTCAACAAAAATGCAGAATAGCGATTCCATCTCATCTTCATTGGCGATCAGCCATTTGCGTATGGATTTGGGAAGGGTATACGGGGTTTCCCCATCCTCTTGAAAATATGCCATGACCATACAAAAAAACAGAAGGGATGCGGTGGTAACGACAATGATGGATGCCGATTGCCAGAGTCCGAACAATAACAGCATGAGACAAGCAATTCCAAACTTCAGCCAAACTCTCCTGCAATTTTTCATTCCACCACTCCTCGAAACCATCCAAGACAGGCACATGTGAGTCAAAGCCGAACCCTCCATTCCCTCCATAACCTGTATGGGGGAATGAAGGATCCGAACAATATCGTCAAGGGACAGCAGAAGCTCAATCTGTAGGTTTCACAAAATAGCTGCCCCTATTCTTCAACAATAATTTCGTGCCGTCGACCACCGCGGTCAAAGGACGTCGCGAAATATAGAAATCCATTCCGATCCTCTTGTGGAGGAACTCGTCCACTCCATCGATCAACGCGCCACCGCCGCTGATATAGATTCCGTTGACTATGATATCCGCGGACAGCTCGGCCGGTGTATTCTGCAATACTTTCAGAACCATGGTCGCGATCGATTCGAACGGAGTCGCCAGGACATTCCTGATCTCGTTCTCGTTTACCATGATCTTCCTAGGCAATCCGGAGACCACATCGCGTCCATTGGCATAGGTCTGGCGTGGATTTTCGATCTTCTCACGCAAGGAGCCTATTTCCATCTTGATCCGCTCGGCTGTCTTTTTTCCAATCAACAACCCATGGACATACTGCATGTGGTTCATGATCTCGTTGTCGAAATAATTTCCAGCGATGCGGTTCGATTCGGAAACCACGATATCTCCAAGCGAGAGGACTCCGATATCCGTAGACCCCCCACCGATATCGATCATCATGGATCCGTTGCTGCTGAAGATGTCCAGCCCCGATCCGATCGCACCGGCCTTCACTTCCTGCTCGATGAATATATCCTTGACCCCCAGCTTGGTGCCCAATGCCATGAAGGCATCCCGTTCCAGTTGTGTGACCTCGGAAGGACAGCAGAGCAACAGGGTGGACAACGAGATGTCGATATTGATGTTCTCCACCTTTTGCAAGGAAATCTCGATCAATTTTTTGGTCGCATCGATATCCGAGATGACACCTTGATTCAAAGGGCTCACAATCTTGATTCCATGGTGCCCTTTGCCAATCATGTTCGCGGCCATCTGGCCGGTTGCGATCACTTCGTTCGTCTCGTAATCGAATGCGATTACCGAAGGCTCGTTGGTGATGATTCCCTCGCCTTCCACATAAACCAGGATATTTGCGGTTCCAAGATCGATACCGATATTCTTCCCCGCAGCAGTCTTAGCCTTCTCTTGTTTGCCAATTGTCAACGCCATGATGCAAGCCTCCTACAGCTGAAGCGGATTGACCAGATAGTCACCGCGGTTCTTTAGCAGATATTTCGTACCTTCAGCGACACAAGTGAGCGGATTGTGGACAACATGCACCGGCACCTGTATGCGATCTCCAATGTACTCTTCGATTCCCCTCATGAGAGAACATCCACCGGTAAGCAGAATCCCATGTTGGAAGATATCGGCGGAAAGTTCCGGCGGTGTATCCTTGAGTACAGCGGCAATCAATTTCACTATCTCATCAAAGACGGGAACCAGGACGCCCTGAATCTCTTCGGTTGTCAGGTTCACCCATTTGGGAATACCCTTGACCATGTCGCGTCCGGCGTACTTGTTGGTCACCGATTTTGCCGACGAGTGGAGATCCCCGAGTTCCATCTTCACCCGTTCCGATGTCAGTTCACCGATTTCGACACTTTGGGTCTTCTTCACATACTTGGCTATCTCATCGTCCATGAAGCTTCCCGCTTTACGGATCGTACGGGAAAGGACGATATCACCGAAGGAAATCACTCCGACATCGGTGGTTCCACCGCCGATATCCACAACCATGACTCCCTTCGACTTGAAGATATCAACTCCGGAACCCAAGGCACCGGACTTGATCTCCTCTTCGATGAAGACATCCGTGATACTCATCTTTGCGGCAAGATCGATCATGACATCCCGCTCGATCTTCGTCACCTCGGAAGGACAGCAGATGACGCAGGTAGTCTTGGTAAGGTTCTTTTCCGTCAAGTTCTCAACTTTTCCCAGCACATAGGTCAGCAAAGCCTTGGCTGCCCGCATATCCGAGATGACACCACTGCGCAGTGGCTTGACCACCGATATCTTGCTGTGGACTTTTCCCAACATCTTATGGGCATCCTCGCCGGCAGCAACGATCCTTCCCGATTCTCGGTCAAAGGCGATTACGGAAGGTTCGTTGAAAATGATTCCCTTCCTCTCCAAATACACCAACAGGTTCGCAGTGCCAAGGTCTATACCCAGGCCCAATTTTTCATTCATTGCAGCTGCACTCATCGTCTCCACCTTCCCTATACTTCACTGTAGAAGTGTCTGTTTGTCATCTTGAGCATCTTCTTGCATCCGTCGATAACCGCGGTCAACGGAACCTCGGACAAATACACGGGCACTTGCGCGATTTCAGCGATATATTCCTTGATACCTGGAATCTGCGAGCATCCTCCGGTGAGAAGGATTCCGGAATCGACGAGATCTCCAGCCAGTTCCGGCGGTGTTTCCTCAAGAGTCGTGAGTAGTATGGACTTGATCGCCTCAAATGCGTTCAGCAGGACTTCCCGGATTTCTTCGGTCCCCAGCACAACCCTCCTGGGCAAGCCGGAAACGAGATCGCGGCCCATGGCTTCGAACACTACCGGCTGACCATCCTCATCCAAGGGGTACGGCCCGGTCAGCGAGGCGAGCGAAATCTTGATCCGTTCCGCGGTCTGATTACCGATTTCCAATTTATGGACGATCTTCACATGGTCGATTATCTGTTTGTCAAAAAAGTCTCCGGCAATCTTGATGGATTTGGAGAGGACCACATCGCCAAGGGAGAGGATTCCAAAATCGGTTGTCCCGCCACCGCTGTCGATCACCATATGGCCCTTCGGAGCGAAGATATCGACACCGGAACCCAGGGCGGCAGCTTTGATCTCTTCCTCGATCTCGGTGTTCCTGATACCCAGGCTATGTCCGAGTTCGACAATCGCCTCTTTCTCGGTATTGGTGATTTCCGAGGGAATACAGATGAGCATCTTGTTGATCGAGTCCAGGTTGGAAAGGAAGATCTTGTCCAATGTGAACAACAGGATTTCCCTGATCAGCTGGATATCCGAGATGACTCCACCTTGGAGGGGTCGCACGACCTGGACCTTGTCGTGGGTCTTGCCGACCAGTTTCGCCGCTTCATAGCCGACAGAAACCACTTTCTGTGTAGCTTTGTCGATCGCGATGATTGAGGGCTCATTGAAAAGTGTTCCTTGGCCTTCAACATAGATGAGTAGATTGGAGGTGCCAAGATCCACACCTACGGACAAGTTCGTTTTATCCTTCATGTTTCTCTCCTTCAGTTACAGAGCCTTCTACATAGTCTGGGAAGATCCCATCGCATGTGCTTTGAATTCTGTTATTCCAAGCACCATTCAACCATGGGGCAGAAACGGTGTCAAGCAAAATCTGTAATTATTTGTACTTATGTACATCTTGTGACATAGTATGAAACATAAATTTACCTGTTGTGACATAGCACAATGTTTTGTACCAAATCACTTCCATACATATCCACGAAGTTTTCTCCTGTGGTTTGTGTATGAAGCTGTTGTTACTCCAACTCTCTGAAAGAGTTACCTAATCGTAATACAATTACATTTTTTTACTGTTTACATTAAATGTATGTCAAATGTTATCTCAATGCACAAAAACTGATTGACTTATGACAACCAGATTCAGGCAATTTTTGACAAATTCGAGGTATATTGTGTTAGGAAAGAAAGATAGTTTGAAAAAAAAGTAAGCCGATCCGTTGAAAAACGAATCGGCTTGTTGTTGTTTACCGGCGATCGGACTCGAACCGATACAGAGTTGCCCCCAATAGATTTTGAGTCTATCGTGTCTACCAATTTCACCACGCCGGCATGATCCATGCCCTGTACGAACGATGACCACCTTACACTATCGGAAAAAAAAACTCAATATCACGTGGCGAACAATTTACACCTTTATATCGTATCCCCAACCGATGCTTCGAATTATAATCAGCTGACGTAACCCGTGCATACAATCGTGTTCTGTTATAACCACGACCATCAGAGATACTCGTCGATATTTTCCTTATGCCCATCGTAGGTCTGGGCAAAATGGATATCACCCTTGGCATCGTGGATATAGTAATACCACTTGTGGGAGGCAGGATTCATTGCCGCATCCAATGCCGAAGGGCTTGGGGCCCCCACACCAGTAGGAGGCAACCCCTCCCGATTCCTCATATTGTACGGGTTGTTCGCCGTGTACTCGGCTTCGGTCAAATCACGATCCCAAGCATCCAACCCATACCTGAGTGCGGCATCAATACCGAGGGGCATGTTTGCCTCGAGTCGGTTGTGGATGACACCCGAAATCAATGGCATCTGGATGACATCCTTCGTCTCGCGTTGGATCAGGGATGCGATGACGACTACTTGGGCAACAGAGAGATCGAGGTCTTCCAAAGCGATAAGGTATGGACGAATGGCCTCGTTCAACGCATCCTGCATCGCTATGGCAAGTCCAATCGGGACATCTCCGTTTGGAGGTACCATATAGGTGCCGCTGAGAAACCACCCTTCCGCAAACGGCAGTCCCCGCTCGAAGGCCAAGGTTTTGGCAGCCAATAGAAAATCCCCTTCGTCGGCCAAGCCCCTCGAGACGAGCTGGGCGTCGATCTCCTCCAAGGTAAAACCATCATACACCAACACCGATTGGCCGGTAGCAACCCGGGGAGGATTTACCAGCTTCTCGGCAATCATGGCATGCGATAGACCAGGCTCGAACAGATATGTCCCCGGTTGCAGATTGGTGGTACTCCCCTCCACTTCCAGGTACCGTTCGAATACCTTGGCATCGGCAACCACTCCGGAGTCCTCGAGCATGCGGGAGATCCGCCGTGCGGACATTCCCGGCTCGACGGTCAAGGTGACGGCGGTCGGACTATTCGCCTCCCGCACAAAAAGCTGTGAATTCTTGATTCCCAACAGTTGAAAGGCAATAAAGGAACCTGCCAACAGCGCGAACACTACAACCAAGACAATGAAAACCGGAAGGGAAATCTGGATCTTGAACGACTCCTTCCTTTTGGCTTTCTTCTTGCTTCCCTTTTTCCCGGGTTTCTTCCTTGCGACATCTTTGTCGGAGGTTTTCCGCGGAATCTTCGTCTTGGCCTTTCCGGCCTGTGTGGAGGTTTTCGTCGACTTGGCATGATGGACAGTCGTGCTCTTGTTGCTCGGGTCCGGGGTCGCCTTCGTTTGATTTTTTGTCGAGGCGGTCGCAACCACCTTTGCCTTCGCTTTCGATTCCGAGGCCTTTTGCTTATGCCGCTCGTCTACAAGATGCTGTGCATCGGTTCGCGAAGGTGGCGGGGCATCGAATCCCAATGCCATCTGCTTGGGTTCCCGGGAAGTCTGTTCCTGCAATTTCTCATAACGGCGCTCCCTCGCCCGCGCTTCGGCAAGAGACCGGTCCGTATGCTCCCTTCGTCCAGACATGGGCCCTATTCCTCCCGCTCCAGACTGGAAGCCAAGCTTCTTTTCATCTCGCCGATCTTCTCACGATTCTGTATGATGGAACGCTGGATTTCCTCAATCTGCCGATTGTACTGGTCGATCATCTGCCGGATATGCATGATCCGCTCCTCGTCCTGTTCGATCAGGAGCACCAACTCGCCGATCGTGCTTTCGATACGCAATTCATCGATCCGTTTCTCCAGTTGTCCCCGGATACGTTCGTGTCGACGAATCTGATCGTAACATCGGAGTGTCTCCGCATTCACCTCCACCATCTTCCACGGATTCTCCTGGAGACAAATCGTCTTTGCATACGCCACGGCAAGCTTCGATACCAAAGAAGCCTGCTCCTTTCGACTGTTCTGCAGTTCGATGACCTTTCGTTCGACCGAACCGGCAACTCCGACTTCCTCCAAACGGCTCTTGTCTTCCGATATCTGTTGTTGCAACAGCGACAATTCCTCTTTCCAAGCGGCGATCTGTTGGGAAAGCCCGTGATATTCCGTATCCAAGGCGACCGCCGAGGAACTAGCGAGATGCCTGATAGCCAGAGCTTCGGCGATAGCTTTCCCCGTATCGACAAAAAACTCCTCATGCCCCCGAGCATACTTGTCCAACCGTTTTGAAACGAGGTACTCGTGCATCTTGAATGGAATCCGGAACAAGGAACCCGATTCACGGGAACGGCGGTTCGCACTATCCTTCTCGGCCCTGAGCGCGGCGACCTTCTCCTGCATCTCGTTGATTTTCGGAAGGATTCCCCGAATCGCCTCCGAAAGGACACCGGACGATGCCTCTTCCCAAGCGATGACACCAATACGCCCATAGGAGACGCGCAACGACTGTTCATGCATCGACAACTTGCCCCGGATTGTGCCTATACTGGTGTTGGCGTCCTGCAGACTCTGCCCGATCTGCTGCAGGTGCAGGATACGGGCATCCAAATCATCCAACACGGACTTTTCCCTGACCAGAGGTTGATAGGCAGTTGCGGAATCCCCGGTGACCACCGGTTGTCGAAGAGAGAGGACATGCATACCCAGTTCCGCAAGGAGGACTTCCATATCATGGTCAACGACCGATATTTGCCTCTCCACTACTTCAATTTGGCTCCGTTGCCGCCCCATGAGTGCTCCTTACCTACCAATGTAGTCGTATAGTACCATATCGGTACTTCCTTGACAAAGCAAGCATCACTCTATATCCTAAAATCCAGATGATGGAAAAGAGCATCGTATGAATGAATTCTCCGTGGAGGTGGAATGACTGATCTGGCGATCCCCTCCCTGCTTCTAGGCAAACTGCAAGAACTGGAATCCACCGGCACACACTCACCGCTTTTTATAGAAGTGGGTGATGGAGTTGTGCCCATCGCGTTGAACCGGTCTATACAGTTGGCGAAACAGCATAAGATCCCGGGACGATCACCGAATGCTCCACTGGCTAGCGAACCCAACATTTTGTTGCTCCTTTCGCAAGAACAGCTCGAATATTGGTTGGAACGTCCTGAAAGTTCATTCTGCAACACGTTTACTTGTCTATCCGAAACACAATCCCCACGGGCCGACCTGTCGGCTCTCAGCGACAAGTCGAGGATACTGGCGACGACCCCCCAACGGGCGATAGACCATATCCGAAGAGACAACATCTTTCTTTCGTCGACAACGTCGGTTGTTCTTGCCTACAGTTTCATCCAAGAAGCTGAGGAGACTGAAGAACAGTTGAAAGTGAGGGAGTTCGCGTTTCTGGATGATTGTCGGTTTGTATTCACCAAATTGAATTCCACTGTCCAGATCGAATTGTTTGCCGACACCCTTTCCCATCTCGCCAGAACCCCACAGGAGCTGGTGGAACATCCCGTTATGGTGCTGCAGTCCGAATGGGAGCTGCCTGCGCATCTATTGGAATGTTACACCATCCCCAGACTTGCGACCGCCCGTATCCTGGATACATTGTATGCCCTCCAGGGGCAGCGATACCTGGTAATCCATAGGACCGAGATCCTGTGGAAAGCCCTGGACAAGCGGTTGCGCGAATCCAAACCCCCTATTCCAGCAATTGGAATTGGTTTCGATCGATTGACCTCATTGAAGGAATCCGACGCGATACAAGTCGGGACCCTCGTCGCAATCGGTCTGAACAGCGGGGAATTGCTCTCGGTGATACGACATATGTGTGAATGGAAGAATGTCCTTCCACGCTTCGTTTGTATTGCCACAGCCGAAGAGGCAAAAGAAATCACCACATCCAAGGAGACCCTGCTCATGAACAATGAAACGAAACCTAGCCCAGAAAACAACGAAGTACTCGCCGGAAAGATCCAGATGCTTGTCGCCAAACTCAATATCGATTCCAATCCCGAGGAACTTGAGACATTGAAAAAGATCATAAAGAAAAACGTACCATTCTTCCGTCGCGGTTATTTCACCGCATACATCCTGCGGGAATTGCTCGGAGGTCCTGAAAAGCGGACCGTAGGCAAGCCGAGGGCCGCAGCTGCCCAAGCAACTGAAAAGCCGGCACCAGCGGCACGAAAGGCTACGGCAAAGGCTCCTCGGGAACCTCGGGAGTCACGCGAACCCCGCGAGAAGGAACAGAACGACGCTCCCATCCCCGAAGGTGCGAGAACGTTGTATCTCAATATCGGCAAGATGCGACGGCTATACGCGAAGGAACTCTCGCAGATCCTGCAGGACCAGCTGTCCATTTCCCGCGAGGACATTTTCTCCATTCGCGTCCACGACAAGTATTCCTTCATAACCTTGTCCCAGGAACATGCGGAAAAGGCTATTGAAAAGATGAATGGCATGGATATCCGCGGCAGGATCGCCGCAATCAGCTACTCGAACAAGGAATAGCGATGGAAGTCGAAACGCTCCAGCTCGGTCCATACCAGACCAATTGTTATCTTTTGCATAATGATAGTTCGGTTTGGATCATCGATCCCGGATTCGATGGAGCGTCCATATTCCGCCATATCACTTCCAAGGGATGGAAAGCGGAAGCAGTGATCCTTACCCACTCCCATTGGGATCACGTACTCGGCATACCCGGATTCCTGGCACAGGACAGGAACATTCCTGTATTTGTGCATGCCCTGGATGCACCATACTTGGGAAAAGAGGGGGGTCGCCGGTTGAGACAACTGGCGATTTCGCTCGACCCTTCACAAAGTGGTGTCCCCAACTCCCTTTGGGAATCGTTGCCTGAGCCTACCCACGTGTTTGTCGATCGGGAAACCATAGTCGGATGCGGTTTGCGTGTGCTGCATATAGGCGGACACACACCCGGGTCGGTGGCCCTGTACCGTCATGAGGACAATCTGTTGTTTTCAGGTGACACCCTGTTCGCAGGGTCGATCGGCCGCACCGATTTGCCGGACAGCGACCCGCAGGCTATCGTTCCCGCGATCAAGTCAAAACTAATGACGCTTCCCGGCAATACAACCGTATACCCGGGTCACGGAAGGTCGACCACGATCCTTCGGGAAAAGGGAAACCCCTGGCTGTAACCAGGGGCATGCATCAATAAAAGACGATACGGATTACCAAGACCGACGTTTCGGCCCTTCCTCCCCACTCTTGCAAGCTACACACAACACCGCATACGGAATCGCTCGCAAACGTTCCTCAGGGATTTTTGCTCCGCACTGCAGGCAAACTCCATACCTTCCATTCTTCAGTCTTGTCAGTGCTGCCTCAACGCTCTTCAAGCGATTGGCGGCATGTTGATTCAGGGCCTCCATCTTCTTGCTTGCAATATCATCTGCAGCAATATCGCCCAGATCCTTGATTCCCATGGCATGGATCATTCCACGGAAATCCTCATCTTCAGCAGCAATGCTTTCGAGAATCTCCTTGCGCAATTCCAATAGGAGTTGCTCCATCTCTGCGTTAAATTGTTCACTCATACCAGGCACCTCAGCAATTGTACTTCAAACAGTATCAATAAAGATGGATGCGTTTTGCCAATCCGTCAAGAGAAATCTTAATTTCAATGCTGATTTTCCAGAAATTTGTCAATGATCGAACCAAAATCAGCATAAGTCACGGCATGTGGCAACTGCGGCTCTTCTTTCCGTATTCTATCGGGTGCACGGAACAAGGCTCCACTGTCGGCGGTCTTTATCATGGTCAGGTCATTATACGAATCGCCTGCGGCGAATACAGTGAATCCAATACCCTGCAAAGCCTGGACAGCCTTCCGCTTCCCATCCTGTTGCCTCAGCGTATAGCCGACAATCATGTCGGCATCGTCAACCACAAGACTATTGCAGAAGATCGAGGGCCAACCCAATTTTTCCATCAACGGTTTCGCGAATTCCGTGAAAGTATCGCTCAGAATCACCACCTGCGTCTTCTGCCTCAGGGTATTGAGGAATTCCAATGCACCTTCCAGCGGCGACAATGTTCCGATAACACCCTGGATATCGGACAAGGTCAGTCCGCGTTCCTTGAGAATCGCAAGCCGGCCTTTCATGAGCACATCGTAATCGGGAACCTCCCGGGTAGTCAGCCGCAGTTCCTCGATTCCAGTCTTTTCAGCGAAGTTGATCCAAATCTCGGGAACCAGGACCCCTTCGAGGTCCAAACATACCATATGCATATCACACACTCTCGAATTTGTGGCTGTCGGCAGCCTTGAATAGGGCGAGCAACACCTTGGTATTGGCCAAGGTCTGTTCAAGCGACCCCGCGAACGGTTTCCCTTCCAGGGCAGCTTCGGCGAAATTCTCACACTCCAACATGTATTGGTCCACCGGTTCGAAACTATAGGTCTTTACGGCAGGAGGTTGGGCTCCTGTGAATACTTCATAAATCATCTGGCCCTTCGTATCGCTATGGAAGGTTTTTCCGACCTCCATCCTGTGGGTATCGGTGTAGAAGGTCATGGCTGTGTGGAAGGGGTGCCTCATGCCGCAGGCGAAACTCATCTGTCCTCCTGAAGGGAACCTCAGGATTCCGGTCGTATGGTGGTCGACCTGGAATTGGGGATCCAAGTCCATCGTACACGCCACCTCGACAGGTTCCTCGCCGAACATCCACCGGGCAACGGTGATCGGGTAGACTCCAATGTCCCAAAGCGCTCCACCACCCTCCTGGTAGGCATTGCGGATATTGTTCGGATCGGTATTCGTCACGTAAAAGCAACCGTGGGCGCTTTCCAGCTTCCCATACTTTCGACTCTCGAATTGTGTTTTCAACGATTGCAACCGCGGTTGGTGGAACATTGCGTAGGCCTCGCCGATAAGCTTGCCCGATGACTCGCGCAATCGGATAAGATCCTCGACATCCTGGACCGACAGCGCAAGGGGCTTCTCACACAACACATGCTTGCCCGCCTCAATGGCCTTGCGGGTCCACTGCACGTGCAAATGGTTCGGCAACGGGTTGTAGATTATATCTATGGTTGGATCGGCCAGCAGTTCCTCGTATGATCCATAGGAAACGGGAATGCCGTTCTCCTTCGCATATGTGGCGGCTTTTGCCGCATCACGGGATGCCACGGCAACCAATTCGCAATGCTCGCTGGCATGCAGGGAAGGTATCAACTGCTTGCGCGCGATACCTGCGGCTCCCAGTATTCCCCATCTACTTTTCCTCATGAATTTCCTCCTGGTCCAACGATTTTCCAATTCTCCCCATATTGCCCATAAATCGACACTATGGCAAGGGCACCAGAACGGCCGCGACGAACATAAGGGTCTCGGACAACTCTACAGTCGCCCCCAACAGGTCCCCGGTCACACCACCGATTCTCCTACGCCC
>PGXU01000092.1 GCA_002839335.1 Spirochaetae bacterium HGW-Spirochaetae-4 | reverse complement strand
ATGACCACCTTCTTGTTGTCCGGACCGTTTGTGGTGAGGATTGCTTGGTCGAGGATATCCTGCACTTCGGATCCGATCATCACAAAAGCCGTCTGCTTGTCGGCGAATTCGAGCATCCCATAGACCGCCCCACCGTGCAGGGCCACACTTGCAGTATGGCAGGAGATTTCCTGTGCCACCGGATTCGGATCTGTCTGCCTTCCATTCGACCGTTGGACTATCTCTTCATAAAACGAGGTCGGAAGCTTCTTGCAAAGCGATGCGATCTTCTCGGCATCCCATGTGCCCGTGTCCAAAACCGAAGGGTTGGTGGCCGGATCGATCTGTAGTTTTCCAAATGAATATGTTGCCATGATATGTTCCTCTCTTCCTTTAACTCATAAAACCGATCAGTTCTTTGGTACTAGCATACGACCCCAAGAACTGGCTCAATGTCTCGGCGATCGGGACCCACGTGGTAATGACCTCGGGTTCGGTATCCGCCAAGACCAATTGCGATGCGGGGGCATATGCCGTGTCGTCGCCATCGAAATACCATGATTGCCTGAAAATCTCGCTGTCGGCATTCGCATCCCGAACCGATTTTTCGATTGGCCGCCGTACAGCATCGCAATCGAAATCCCGTGCCTTCAAATCGAGGGAATGTCGTACGTTGGGGAAAATCGTGATACTGGGGGAGCCCCAGATTTCCATTACATCGGGAATCTCAAGTCCATAGATGCGCAACGATGCGTTCATGATCCGCACACGTTTCGGATCAAGACCCAAACCGCCGGATTCGACACCCGAGTAGAGTCCGGCGTACAGGTGTCTGGTGACATCGACGCCCACCCACTTTGCAGATTCGACATACTGATCCTTCTTGTCGGGGTGTTCGGCAAGCAACTGGTCGCGTACAGGGAAAGCCAGGCGGCCGTTCATGATAACGACAGAGTTGACCGCTGCTGTGCTGTCGGCAAAGACCTTGCCGAATTCCATAGCCTGGAAGACACCGAACGAAAGGGTGATGGTCAACGAAATGCCCATCTTGCCGATCGCCTTGGCGGCAAGCAGCGCGGCATTGGTTCCCGGAATCTTGAAGGAGATATTCGGTTCGTATCCGTTTCCAAGCCGTTGGCCCATAACCGCATGCACGAATGAGACTTCATCGACCATCTTCTGTGTATTCCCATGATGGTTCGGATTGACCTGATAACAGACAAAGCCCAACGCACCTTCGGAGAACAGGTACAGGTCCCTGACAAATTGGCAACTGTATTCGACGATCGAATACGTGAGGATCGCCACCTTCTTCTCATCGTCCGTCATCTGCCCGGCATCGATCGCCGAAAGGTCGAGGGACGCATACACTGCGGCGACACGCTTCGTCCAAAGGGAGGGATCCAAGTCCCATGCCATTTTAACCAGAGGCGGATTGGTTGTCTGGAAGGAAGCGCCGCACCAGAGGGCAAACTGGAGGAAAGCTCCAAAATCATTGCCCCAAACCGTTTCCGTATCGATCACCGAATCAAGTCCCATCGCGTATGCATAGAGATTCGAGTTGTGGACATCTTCGATCATCATATCGACATAATCGGCCAAAGTCCCCGCGAGGACTTTTTCTTTCGCTGCGACCGCATCTTCCTTCGATCGGGCTTCGGTCACATAGCGGTCATGGACTTCCTGGGCAAGTACCGCGAGGTAGTTGTCAACTGCAACAGAGCTGTTCTTCACCCCTGCGACAAGATTCCGATACAGTGAGGCAAGTCGGGCGATCTCAGCCTTCGACAACAGGTCGATCAGGCGCCATTTGATCTGGGCGCTGTCCAAACCGACTGCCATCGACACTGCATACGCCACATATTCCATGTACTGGGTATCGGCGATTTCCTTCCGACCTTGCAGAACATCGGCAACCTGCGCCGATACTTCCTTCAGTAGATCGGGTGGGGAAAAATAGAATGCATGGCCTACCGCCCGTGCGACTTTTCCAGACTCGATCAGTCCGATGATTTCTGACACACCATATGTCGAAAGCGCTTCACGCTCTTTTCTTATGCCACCCACTACCCGTTCATGTACGTTCAAGCTAGTACTCATTCCCTACTCCCCTAGATATTCAAATTTCCTTCAAGATCGAATTCGACTTCGCCGAACGGCTCCAACAGTTCAAGACCGGGATTTGCCGCAACTTCGTCTGCCAATGCCTCCGAAACGATAATCGTCTCGATATGGGAGGTATTCGCTATCCGGACGATCCGAGGATTGTCCTTGTCGATATCGACACACGTGAAGATCGCCGCCTGTATGGCAGTCTTGTCGTTCTTCATGATCACCGGAATCTTCGCTCCGATGAGGACCGTGCAGGTCAGCGCATTCGGGTAGGCGGCATCGAAATCGATCTTATCGAACATCCGCTTCGTTCCAATCTCAGCCATACCTGCTCCCATGGCATTGCCGTGGGTTTCATCACTCAAATCGAGTACCACATACCGCTGTACGACCGGTCCGCCAGAGGCATATGGAGTACAGTAGGTCGCGGTGATATTCGGATCCATGCCATCGCCACTGTAATTCTTGCCTATCTTGTCGACGACGAGGATATCGATATCCTGTATGCCGATCGCCGGCATGAGCTTCCGGGCCTTGTCCAACAGCTCGGGCTCCCGGGTCGGGATCGCTTCGCGTGCTACCGCCTCGATAATCGCCGTATCGTCGAACGCATTCTCGAGAATCGCCAAACCGAACAGGATCGGGGCATTGTTCAGGATCGTGTTGCCGAATGCCACGACATTATGGGCCATGCGTCCGAATCCCTCCGCATGACAGACTTCAGCGCCCTTCTGTTTTCCCAATCCGATCGCCATCATCTTGTACAGTCCGCTTTCATAATCTCCGCGGAATGCCGTATGGGGCTTCACCCGACCGACGACAATGATACCATCGGATGCGGCTGCATAGGCATCGATCAACACCGGCTTGTTGTCGGCATTGACGCCGATCTGGACAGTTTCCATTGTGGAACGTATGGGAGCCCCGACAAATTCCTCGGTGACACCCAGGCCTTCCAACATTTCCTTCTGACCGGCCGCAGTCGCTCCGCCATGGCTACCCATGGCCGGAATGACGAACGGTTTCCCGCCCAGACGCTTCACGTTCCTGACTACCTCTCGGATGATCACAGGGATATTCGCGATACCCCTGCTTCCTGCGGTAATCGCGATCGAGGCATCCTGCTTGATCGTCTTGGCAATCTCAGGTTTATTGAACTGTTCTTCTATAGCCTTCGGAATATCATCTACCCGCGTGTCATCGAACAACTGCCTGACCCGTGCCATCCGGGGAATCCGGACAGGATCGAGTATACCTGCTATGACGCCATCGCGATCCCAGGAACTGTCCCTAAATGTAGTACTCATGGATATCTTCCCCCTAGCGCACAATCAGCGCATCAATGCTCCACCATTCACATCCACAGTCACACCAGTCAGATAATCTGCAAGCGTGGAAGACAAGAACAGAATCACTTTGGCGACATCCATGGGCTCCGCAAGTCTACCGAGCATCGTGGTATCGGCCGAATATCGACCTTTCGCCATATTCGTTTCGGTAGGACCAGGAGCTACAGCGTTGGCTGTGATTCCATATTTCGCTCCATTGCGGGCATAGGATTTTGTGAGGCCCACGACACCTGCCTTCGATGCGACATATCCGGGAGTAACCTTCATGCCACCGATCTGACCTCCAAGGGAGGCGACGGAAACGATACGGCCACTGTTCTGGGCCTTCATATACTTGAATACTTCCCTGGTACAGAGATGCACTCCGGTGAGGTTGATATCGAGGACCTTGTGCCACTCGTCCATCGTCTCCTCGTCCATCGTTTTGAAATACCCGATTCCTGCATTGTTCACCAGGATATCGACTTTTCCAAAACGCTCGACGACTGTGTCCACCATGTGTTTGACCGACGCCTCGTCATGGACATCCACACCCACTGCGACGGATTGTGCTCCTGTCGCATTCAGATCAGCCGATGCTTGGGTTGCCCGTTCTTCCTGGATATCCGCCAACACAACGATCGCGCCTTCTGCAGCTAGCAGCTGTGCCGCACAAAAACCGATTCCATCAGCACCACCAGTGATAATGGCAACCTTTCCCTTCAATTGTAAATCCATGATCTATTCTCCTATTCAACGCTGTTATGCACGTCCTGCATACAGGTTTTCGTTCATTTCCAACAACTTGATAAGCCCGACACTTCCCCGTAATTCAGGAATGAAGGAATGCTTTACATTTCCTTCGATTGTCAAGGTTCCGGTAAAACCCACCGATTCGAGTGCACGGTAGACCTGCTGGAAATCGACCGCACCCAAACCGGGAAAATAGCGATTGTTTTCGGAAAAGTGGATGGAATTGAACCAGGATGCATGCTTGATCAAGGGCAAGGCCATATCCACCTCTTCGATATTCATATGGTAGGTATCCGGCAACACAGCTACTGCCTTGCGCGGATACGGCGATACCATCTCAACAGTATCCTCAATGAGATTACAGACGTTCGAGATAAACCTGTTCAAGGCTTCGACTACGATAACAACACCGGCATCCTGGGCAACCGGCACCAATTGGGACAACGAGTCGGCAAACAATGTCCTGGCCAGAGTCCTGTCCGCGGTGTCGTTTCCCTGGGCGAATCCCAGGATGAGTCCGGTGAAACCGGCCTCGGAGCAATAGCGTATCACCTTCTTGATGGATGCTATCGATTCGTTGCGCACCTTTTCATCGAAGTGTGACAACGAAGTCTTCTTCCCTGGATACAGTCCACCAGTCGCATAGTTGGTGCATCGCAATCCAAAATTTCCCAGGAACCCTTGGATCCGTGAAGGATCAACCTCTTCGGGATATGCGATATTCAATTCGACATGGTCGCATCCGGTTTCCCGCAATGCTTCCATTCTTTCAATAAACTCCGCATCGGATTCATATCCGATGGGAAGTGTCATCTGAATGCCGACCGACTTTCCTGTATGCATTGTCTTTTGCTCCTTATGCCGATATACGATCAGTCGCGTAGTGTTCCGCCGTTGACCATCATAGTCTCAGCGGTTACGAATGCTGCTTCCTTGCTTGCGAGATAACAAACGGCATAGGCGACATCTTCGGGCTTCCCGAGACTCTTTGTGATGCTGTTGTTGATGAATTTCTGGTTCTCCTCGGGACTGACGGCGCTCGACATGGCGGTCGCGATCCTTCCTGGAGCAATCGCATTGACCGTAATACCATCGGCACCGACCTGTTGGGCAAGATTCCGCACGAATGCGAGCACAGCTCCCTTGGATGCGGCGTAATGGAGTGCTGCGACAGTTCCACCGTTCTTTCCCGCTTCGCTGGAGATACTGATGATCCTGCCGAATTTCCGACTGCGCATACCGGGAAGAATCGCCTTGCAGAAGTAGTACGATGCCTTCACATTGACAGCAAATACCAGGTCCCATTCCTTGCTTTCGATTTCTTCGATTGGTTTCAACGGGTGGATGCCCGCGTTGTTGACCAAAATGTCGATCTTACCGAAACCTGATTCAACTTCACCGACAAACTTCTTCACAGCGGACTCGTCGGTGATATCGAATGCTCCGGTAATGACTTTTCTTCCGGTAGCTTCGCGAATTTCCTTAGCGGTTGCTTCCAGGACGTCTTGTTTGACATCACAGATCGCGACATCGACACCACGTTGGGCAAGTACCATAGCAATGCCTTTGCCCATTCCCTGTGCCGATCCGGTAACAATCGCCGCCATTCCTTTCAAGCTTTCCATGTGTATATCCTTATCTCGTTTATTCAGGTTTGAAGAGCACTTTCAGCCCTTCCTTCTTCTCGAACACATCGAAACCCTTTTCCCACTCGTCCAACGAGAAGGTGTGGCTCACCAAATCCTTGAGATTGAGTTTCTTTGCCTCGACAAGCTTGATCGCATTGTTCCAGGCTGTCCATACCGAGCCAAGGGATCCAGTAACTTTGATCTCCTTGTAACAGATCCTGTCGAAATTCAATTCGAACGGCTTGCCGGCGAGCCCGATCTGGACGAATTGTCCCTGCTTACGGACCGCTTCGATACCCGTTGCGGTTGCGCGACCCGAACCGGAACACTCGAGTACCACATCGGCGCCGCGACCCATGTGGGTGAGCGATTTCACAATGGCAAGCACATCTTCCTTGGTGACATCGACAATCCTGTCGGCACCGAGTTTTTTCGCGAATGCAAGCCGGTCCGCGTCCACACTGGTTCCCGAGACAATCACGAATGCCCCGTGGGCCTTTGCAACCTGCATGGCGATAAGTCCGACTGCTCCAGGACCGGAGACGAGTACCACATCGCCAGCTTGGATAGTGGCTAGATCCATGACTGCATGTGTCACACAAGCCGCCGGCTCGAGAAGTGCCGCCTCCTCAAAAGAAATGGAGTCGGTCAACAGGTGGATGCGGTCCTCAGGGACCACAGTATATTTGGCGAACGCACCGTTGAACCAATAGCCCAAAGTCCTCCGTTCATCACAGAGGTTGTACCGGCCAGTCTTGCAATTGTGGCATTTGCCGCAATAGGCATATGCGGTCTCGCTGGTGACCCGATCCCCGACCTTGCAGGTCGTGACACCTTCACCGACAGCGGTGACCACACCGGAAAATTCATGTCCCGTCACCACAGGTGGCCGTACGGGAATCGCGATATCGCTATGCAAGATATGGATGTCGGATCCGCAGATACCTGCAGCCTTGACTTCGATCTTGACTAGTCCTGGCTGTACTACCGGTTCCGCAATTTCGCGGATTTCCATATTCCCCGGGCCCTTGTCGAACTTCACCAATCCTTTCATCTTTCTATCTCCTATAATTACTTAACTTTGATCAACCGAGAGTCAACGTAGGTATCCACAAAACGATTCCAGGAACCAGTGTGGTAAGCAACAAGACCGCCAACATCGACAGATACAGGGGTAAAGCCGATTTGATCAGCTGTCCCATTTCCATCTTTGCGACATTACAGGTACTGAACAGACACACCCCGAACGGCGGGGTCACCATACCGATCGCAAGGTTCAACACGAATACGACCGCAAAATGGATCGGATGGATTCCGACAGCGGCCGCAACCGGGAACAGGATCGGTGCCATGACTATGATCGCTACCCCTGCATCCAGGAACATGCCCATGATCAACAAGAAGACGTTGATCATAAGGAATATCGCCAGCTGGTTTGTGGTGATTCCCAACAGGAAACCCGCCACTATCTGGGGAAGACCTTCGAAGGTGAGGATAAAGGTGAAAATCGACGAAGATCCGATTATTGCGACGACCGCGGCGGTCAACCGGGCCGCAGAGATCAGTGATTTGTAGATAACACCCTTCTTCAAGGATTTGTAGAAGAACAATGAGATGACGATCGTATAGACAACCGCGAGACCGCCCGATTCGGTGGGAGTGACGAAACCGGTCATGATGCCAAGCATGATGATCACCGGAGCACCCAAAGCCCAAATCCCTACCCGGAAGGCATCCCATAGAGCTCGGAAAGAGAATTTTTTCACCGAACCGTAATTGTTCTTCCGGCAAATGAAATAGTTCTGTATCATCATGGAAACCGTCAACAATACACCTGGCCCCAAACCGCCGATAAGCAGCCACGAGACGGACAGTTCGGAGACAGCTCCGATAATGACCATGAGGATACTGGGAGGAACGATAACCGCGAGGGTCGAGGACAACGCGGTAATCGCGGCCGAATACCCCTTGTCATAGCCGTCGGCCTCCATTTCGGGGATCAGGATCGTTCCCAAAGCCACCGTGTCGGCAACCGATGAACCTGACATGCCACCGAAAATAAAACTGGCGACTACGTTCGCACCACCAAGGCCACCCCGTGCCCAACCGACTCCAGCCTTCGCAAAGTCGATGAGTTTCTTGGCCACACCGGTCGATTCCATCAACACACCCGAGAGCACGAACAAAGGAATTGCGACAAGCACATAGGACTCCGTGCCGGAGAACATGAGTTGGGGAATCGAAATCAGTGGAACCGGATTATGTATGATAATGGTCATGACACTCGCCAGACCGATCGATACGAACACGGGAGTTCCAAGGAGAAGTAGAAACACAGCTAGACCAAATACTGTCAAACTCATTACCGGTATCATTTCACGTCTCCTTCTTTGATGAATCCTTCCCGGATCAATTCTTCGATCCCAAGGTCTTCAAGTCCAACAGGGATATCATATATGAATTCGGGGTCCTTATTCCTAAAGACCATTACTATCCTTTCAATCAATCGGTAGATGGATATCACTGCCCCGATCACGATAGGAGAACGCATCAACCACACGGGAGCATGCAAGGCCGGTGTAGTCTGGCCACGACGTGCGTAGCTCATCAAAGCCATCAATCCCAGATACCCGAAAATGCAGATCATGATTCCGAACAGAACCAGATGGATCACCTTGAGCACCTTCCTGGCTTTCTTCGGAAACTTTTGATATACACTGCGTATTCCAACATGGGAATCATCGTGTATCGCGAGGGCAATCCCGATCCAAATGAGGCCACCGAACACATAGGTGATCAATTCCAATGTCCAGGGAGCCTTCATGCCGGGGATCAGCCGGTTCAGCACCTGCATGAGGGATGAAATCAGAATTATCCCTAAAAACGCTGATGCTATCGCATATTCGGGATTTTTAAGAAAATACTTGAAACCCAATGTTTTTTTTTCCATTCCTGCACACCTTTTTTACCAATCATGGCAAAAGGATGCCCCGTTGGAACGGAGCATCCTGAAAACTTCTTTTCAGATTACAAAACCATTATCTGGTTGCATCGGCGACCTTGACCAATTCGTTCCAGGCAGCTTCACCAATAGTCTTCTTGATAGCGTCATATGCAGGACCCATGAGGTCTCTCCAGGGCTCTTTCATTTCAGCAGTGAAATCTGTGAACTGAATTCCAGCCTTTCCCATTGCATCGCGTGCGATCTTTTCCCGTTCGATCGTGCTCTTCAACACGACTTCAGTGGATGCCGCAGCAACTTCGAGGAGGTCTTTCTGGAAGTCGGCTGACAATCCGTCGAACCAATCCTTGTTGACCACAACCAAGACACCATCACCCATGTAGTTCCAAACGTTGATGTACTTGCCCTGCTCGTAGGTACGGGTCGAGTACTGTGTGGAAAGGGCATTGTCTTCACCGGAAACTGTTCCGAGCTGCATTGCAGTGTAGATTTCGCCTGACGGAAGGGGAACCGGATTCGCCTTCATGGCCTGGAAAGTCGTTACGAACAGATCCATTGCGGGAACTCTGAAACGCATACCTTCGATATCTTTCGGCACGATGATCGGGCGAACGGAGTTCAACAGCTGGCGGGGAGCACGTGGCCAGTAGGAGATGACCTTGAGGTTCTTTGTCTCGAGCTTGGCGAACCAGTCGTCGACAAACGAGGGCTTTTCAGCCATGAACCGCAACACATGTTCCATGTCCTCGAACATGAACGGTGTGCTCAACGCGAACAATTCAGGAACAAGGCTGGCGAGGGTAACCTGTGATTCACAAGCCATCTGGATAACATTTTCCTGGGTTTGTTCGAAAATTGTCGCCCAGTTGTTGTTTGCCAACTGCCCGTTGGGATAGATCTTCGAATCGATCTGCTCGGGGTATCTCTTCATCATCTCGGCTCGGATGAACTCGAAGCCCACCTGCCAGGTTTCGGTCTGTGGCAAGTTGTGCTGGATATTCATCGAAACCTTCTGTGCCGGCTTCTCTTCCCCACCCTGTGCAAACACCATAGCACTGGCCATGCACACAATCAGAATCGCTACTAATAAACGTTTCATATACGCTCCTTTGTATATAGTATACTATATCTTAACATCTATTCCCCACCTGTCAATCTTTATTTTCATTAGTTTCACATTTTATTGGGGAATACTACTTATTTGTTTTCCTATAATTATTTATAGACACAACAACACAATCGGACGCTGCTTGGTCCATCGATTGGAAACGTGCCATACTGCACATCATTTTCCTAAAAAACAGTACTTTATTCGAACAAAATCAATGAATTACTCTATGCAATGGATATATTGTATACAAAGAATATGCAATGTGTTCTTCCCTGGTCGGGGATACGTATCGGGAACAAGGAAACATGCACTTGCCCCTACGATTGCAGGGGCAAGTGGATTCGAACCAGCTCAGACTATTGAATTCCGAAGAACATGTTTGGCAAGGCGAGCGAGAGTTGCGGGAATATATTGACAAGAGCAAGGACCAGCAACAGGGGCGGAAGGAAGATCATGACTGTCCTGGCCACCTTCTCAACCGAAACTTCAGCGACTCCGCTCAAAACGAAGAGTACCGTGCCGAAGGGAGGTGTGAGCGTCCCGATCACCAGGTTCAATATGATGACAATTCCAAACTGGACCGGATCCATTCCCAAGGAGACGACGATCGGCAACAAGACCGGCACCAGCAGGTTGATCGATGCGATTGTTTCCATAAAGAGTCCGACTATCAACAGGAGCACGTTTATCAACAGGATTATCATCCAAGGAGACATGTTGGACTGCTGTACTACGATCATGAGCTTCTGTGGAATCTGTTCCCGTGCCAAGATATTGGAGAACAAGGCCGCGGAGGCGACGATGATCAATACCTGCACAGAGGTGACCATGGATTCCCTCACAGCCTTCATGAAGCTCTTCCGATCGATATCCTTATAAAAGATTCCCAGCAGCAGTGCATAGAGACAGGCAACCGCCGCAGCTTCAGTCGGGGTGAAATAACCGGTGAAGATTCCACCCAGAATGATCACAGGAGTCATCAACGAGAGAAAGGCTTTCCTGGAAGCATTGAATTTTTCCAGTAAGGTGGTCCGGGCCCCACGGGGGCAAGCCCAACGGTCATGAAGAGCCAGGACCATGATGGCAAGCGCGACTGCCATGAGAAAACCGGGAACAACACCGGCAGCGAACAGTCGGCCGATCGAAGTCGATGCGATAACTCCATAGACGACCATGGGCATGCTGGGAGGAATGATGGGGCCGATCAATGAGGAGGCGGCTGTG
>PGXU01000091.1 GCA_002839335.1 Spirochaetae bacterium HGW-Spirochaetae-4 | reverse complement strand
CCGCCGCTACAGCGGATGCGGTATCGTGCGTACCACCCGCAACCACCACGACCTCGGGATCCGCATGCAGTTCCTGGGCCACCTGTTGATGCAACCGTCCGACAATCGTCCCGCTTTCAACAAGTGTGCCGAACATGCTACGCGGAAAACGCATGCCGTCGATCGTATCCCAATCCCAATCCTTGGTCTTTGGATTGAACAATTGTGTGGTCGATGCATGGGAGATTTCGTTCACCATGGTCCCTGTGAGCCAATAGTTGATCAGATCGGGAATGGAAAGATACTGTCTTGCGACAGCAAATGTCGACGGGCGATATTTCTGCATAGCCGCCAATTGGTACAGTGTGTTGAACGGCTGGAAGGCGAGCCCGGTGCGTTCGAAGAGCTCCTGCCGACCAAGCTTTGCGCACACCTCCTCCACCATCCCGTCGGTCCGGGAATCACGATAGTGGTAGGGCAGCGTAATCAGCGAACCCTGTTCGTCGAGCAGACCGTAATCCACGCCCCACGAATCGACACCAATGGAAACTATGTCCCCACCGTACCGATGGAACGCTTCCTTGATGCCTTTCTTTATTTCGGCGAATATGAAGGTAATGTCCCAATGGGATTCCCGCAACAGCATCTCGTTGCGGGTAACGAACCGGTTCATTACCTCGAAGCCCGACAGGTCCCCTACAATAACCCTACCGTTCGAGGCTCCCAAATCGACTGCAATGTATTTGGCCATGGAATCCTCCCCTACTATACCGAATGTTTTGGTGCGTGCTCCAAGAGATACTTCTCCGCTTCCACATTCCACAAGCCACCGTGTCGTTCGACAATTTCCGCCAGCTTGGCAAAGAACGGGTCGGTCTTACCGACTTCGGCAAAATCCGCAATCGCGGTCAAGGGCAATGAATAGTGGGTGTACATGAGTTTCTTGCCTCCGGGAATAGAAGGGAGTTTGATCACTGTTTCAGGAACCGCGTCGAGGCCCCCGATATGGGTGATCATGGCAGACGGATCGATCGATCCCTTTTCCATCATCTGCAACGATTCGCGCATATCCTCGGTGTTTCCGCCACTGGTACCAACGATATGTGTCGACGCGTAGTGGACATTGTAGAAGTTCATCATTGCGCTGAAGTCGGTCCGGTTGGGACCTGCAAAGAAATTCAGGCATCCGTCTTTCGCCAGAATCGCATCGGCTTGCTCCACCAGAGCCCGGACCGGGGCCATGACAAAGATATCGTCATACCCGCCACCACCGGAAATCTCCTTCATTGTCGCCACAGGATCATCAAGTTCCTTTGTATTGAGGTATACGAGCCGAATTCCCTGTCTTGCGGCTTCCTCGACAGTATAGAGGCTCGCGGCCCTTGCCAAACGGTCGTCATCGATATCGGTGACCACTATGAGGCCTGGCTTCCGGTCACAATGCAAGCCGTAGTCTATGGCACCAAGTCCCATAGGCCCCACACCTGCGATGATTGCGACATTTCCGCCCTCCTTGATACCCATCTGGTGTACATACGAGCCTCCGGTCGTGTGGTACATGGCATGGTAGGTGCCGACGATACAGGATACGGGCTCGGCAAGAGACCCGAGGAAAAATGCATCGCCCTCGTATTTCAGCAGGCAATCCATTTCCATGACCTCGTTGGGTATGACGATATAGGTGGCATCGCCTCCAATGTAATGGTACGAATATCCCGGGGCATCCAATGTCCCCTTGTAGTTGAGTGCCGGTTGGATGGAAAAACGGTCGCCGGGAGCAAAAGAAGATGCCCAGACGCTTCCGACCTCAACAATCTCACCACAGAATTCATGGCCGAGCATCACAGGATTCTTGGCGATATCATCGGGAACACGCTTATGGTCCGCCCCTTGTTCCGCAGCCTTGTGGTCCGACATGCAGACACTGTTGGTGACTATCCTGGCCAGGATCTCGTTATCCTTGATTGCCGGAAGTTCGAATTCCTCGATCCTCAAATCGTTCTTGCCATATAATCTCACTGCTCTTGTCTTCATAGCCTACTCCTTCTAGTTCAACATCACTTGGCCGCCTGTTACGGGAACAGCCTGGCCTGTCTCATATTTCTGTTCCACAATATAACATATCGCCCGAACAACATCCTCAGTCCTGCATCCCCTGTCGAGGGGGACCTTCGATTCATAGAATCGTCTCACATCCTCCACAGTCTTGGCGCCAGGCACCTTGCCTGTTTGCAGATACTGTACGAACAGTCCCCGGTCGGGATCAGACCATAATGGACCGTCCAGGAAATTCCCGGGACACACGGCATTGACCTTGATCTTGTCCGACACCAATTCCAGTGCGAAACTCTGGGTCAATCCGATCGTTCCGAATTTGGCTCCGGCGTAGGCACCGTTCTTGTTCGAACCCTCCAGACCGCTCTTGCTGCTGATAGCCACGATGTCGGTCAAGTAGTTTCCACCCGACCCCATGTTTTGCAAAGCCATCTGCCGAGCTGCGAATTTGGTGCAAATGAAGAATCCGGTGTAATCGACCGAGGTGACGAACTGGAAATCCTTCAATCCCATCTCCTTCACACTTCCTGCTTTCAGGACACCGGCATTGCTGACGAACAGATCGAGCGATCCGGTGCATGAGGCAACCTCGTCCATCATCTGTTCGACAGAATCCTCGTCGGTCACATTCACATACAGGCCTTTCGCAACGGTCTTGCCCGCACCATCGTTCAACGCTTGTGCAAGCGACCGGGCTCCTGCAATGTTCATGTCGGCGATGTAGACGAACCCACCCTCGTCGATAAGACCTTTGACTATACCCTCGCCAAACCCCTGGGCTCCGCCGGTTACCAGAGAAATCTTCCGTTTCATGATATCGGCACGACGGGAGGAACCCGCAACGGTGGGGTCCTTGGAGACGCCCGAAGCTTGTTCGGCCTCATCCAGATCGACGCCGAGTCCCAACAACCAGGACTCCCCGGCTATTCCGATGGAATTCGGATATCGTTTCCGTTCCGAGCAGAAGGACCTGTACGTATGGCTCCAAGCTCCAACTGTTTCTTTCATATCCTGGTCCGCCGCGGGTGCCTGCAAGACCAATTCGGGCGTCCCTTCTGCGACAATCGAAACAACCAAAGCCGTCTCGCCGTCGAAGGTCATACCCCGTAAGACTGGAGGAACCCATAGTTTCAAACCTGCAGTCGATATATCCATGTGTTTATGCTCCTTGCATCAATTCTTGTTTGGCGTGGTCGATGATGGACTCCGGTGCGAATGGATCCATGCCCCTTCCCAGTCGGGCATACACGGCAATCCGCTGCGCAAGCGGACGGCTTGCCAACGGATTGTCCCTACTGAACAATCCCCAAGCGGGATTGTGGTCGACCAACTTCTCGTGGGCAACCAAGGCCCATGCCGAATCCACCAGATGGACACAGCCTGGTGCAAGCAATTCGGGACAGTTGAAGGATTGTCTCGACGAGTTGATATCCACCCCGCTGATCTCCATGAGATTGTGTTTCCGACACAACTGTTGCAGACGGTCCATTTGTCCGGTGCTGTTTCTCGGTGGCATGTAGGTGATAGCCGGAAACCCGATTCCAGCCAGGAATGCAACCAGATCGTCAAGATAGGCATCCTCAAAACGCTCGGCCTTCTTGTCCCCGGTCACACTCTCCTCAATGTCCCCAAGATAGGCATAGGCAGGGATCGCCCCGATCGAGAGACCGAAGTCCACCACTTCCCGGACATCTATGGTTTCCTCTTGCGTTGGTTGGATAAAGAACCGGGAAAGATAATTGCCTTTCAACAACCCCAACAGATCGTATTGGTAGTGGGGATTTTTCGCATCGAGCAGAATCTGTCGTATCTTTCCGGAAACGGTGACCTTCAAATTGTTCTCCAGGAAAGAGACCACGGGCGTGCCCGCTGGCACCATCTTGAGAATCTTGCCTGCGAAAGCATGCAGGATATGCCGCTCGGTGATACTACCACCATCGGAAAACCTGGAGAGCGGCACAACGTCGCGTTCGAAATCGATCGAATCCAGACCACTTGTCTCAATCAAGGCATTGAGTGCCTCGACTTGTTTTTTATTGCGTGCATTGCGGACGGTACGGACAGGTTGCAGGAACTTGTCGACTGCATCTATCGCACTCGAGGGAACACCATGTACACACATGTACACGATTCCGGCCGAATCGGGATTGTTGATCTTCCTGTCCGCGAACGGTGTATCGAGAAAGCTGCAACGGAGTTCGAATCCGACAGTGCTCGCAATGCCGATCCCGGCCGCCGCTTCGAGCATTTCCCGTGCTGCGCCGATACTGTCATGATCGATAGATCCCACAATTCCGAGGCCGGCTTCCCACGCACCGAGTGCGGCTGCCGCCGGTTCATACGGACTGAACGAATAGGTGGTGTGCACATGGTTGTTCACTTCTTCGAGGACCGTTCTCCCCAGTACGTTCGTCTGTACAAGACTCCCTATCGCCTTGGCGGCACGTATCCTTGTTTCCTTATCGGGACCCTGAATCTGTCTATGCAATTCCGAAGGGATGGATGCAATGGAACCTATGGTCTGTATACCCATGTACCTGTCCTTTTGTCATGAAATCCGAGGCCCGCCTTGTCAGCGGGTCCCGGAATCATGGTTGTCAGATATTAAACACCAGCCGCTTGGATGCGGTTGAATTCACCGTCGGTCTTGTTTCTTCGTGCCTTATGCCCCGGCAACGGCAACAGCTGTTCGTGAATGGTATCGATGATCGAATCGACCATGGGGAAATAATAGTCTTCCATTTCCGCAGGTGGAGTGATCCAGTTCCGGGAACCGACCACCACCACAGGTGCATCCAGATAATCGAATGCCAACCGACCCAAATTAGCCGCGACAGTCTGCAGATAGCTGCCCCGTTCGGCGCTGTCGGTGACCAGGATGGCCCTTCCGGTCTTCTTGACCGATTCGACCAACATGTCATACTTCAAGGGGTTGATCCAACGGAGGTCGATTACCTCGGCTTCCAGATTGTGGTCTTCCTTGAGTTTCTTCGCAGCATCCATACAGGTGTACAATGATGGCCCGAGTGCGATAAGGGTGACATCCTTTCCTGTCCTTCTCAAAGCGGGCTCCCCTTCGGGAATCTCATAGTACCCTTCAGGTACGCCTTCCTTCACAAATTGTTCACCGAATCCGTACAGTTTCTGGCTCTCGAAGAACACAACCGGGTCGGTTCCCCTCAGTGCATAGTTGAGCATTCCCTTCACATCGTACGGTGTGGCAGGATACATGGCCTTCAATCCAGGTACGGATGCAACCATGCTTGTCCATTCCTGGGAGTGCTGCGCACCATACTTGTTTCCTACCGAAACCCTCAGGACCAACGGCATCTTCAATGCACCGGCAGACATGGCCTGCCACTTCGGCATCTGGTTGAAGACTTCGTCGCCGGCACACCCGAGGAAATCGCAGTACATCAATTCCACGACCGCACGACCGCCACTCATGGCGTATCCCACACCGCTTCCGACTATAGCCGACTCCGAGATGGGAGAGTTGAAGAACCTGTGGTATGGCAGCAGTTCGGTCAAGCCACGATAACAGGCGAACGCACCACCCCAGTCGCGGTGATCCTCACCATAGGCCACGAGTGTCGGGTCGATGGCGAACCGGTGCACCATGGCCTCGAATACGGCATCCCGATACTGGTATTGGCGACTTGCCGGCAACTCCTTGCCATCCTCATCGAACGCATACCGGGATCTCCTGGCGATCTGCTGTACGCGGGCATTCTCCTCGAGCGGTTGGGAAAGTTCAGGAGTACGGTCATCGAGCTTTTCGATATTTCCGTTGCTGAACATGACACTCTCGACGAACTGTTCATCGACCATGGGGGAAATGGATTCATCGACGGTGATCTCCATTGCCTTGCGCATCTTCTCCAACACGATTGTCTGCATGTCCTTCAGGTCTTGCTCGGTCACCAAACCGTTCTCGACGATATAGCGGCCATAGGCGAATATCGGATCCTGGGCCTTGAAGGCTTCAAGTTCTTCCTTGGTACGGTACGTCATGGCATCGGAGGGACTATGTCCGCTGAACCGGTAGGTGATGGTGTCCATGAATACCGGGCCCTTACCTTCCAGCAGGAGTTTCTTCTTGCGTGCGATCGCATCGGCAACCGCCAGCGGATTGAAACCATCCACCCGTTCAGAATGCATCGCATCCGGATTCACACCGGCACCCAAGCGCGCAGCGACTCCCAGACCACCGGTCTCACCGACCGGTTGGCCACCCATGCCGTAGAAGTTGTCGAATACGTTGACCATGTATGGTGGAGCACCTTTCATCTCATCCCACAAGGTGTTGTACTGGTCCATGGAAGCCATGCTCATCGCTTCCCATACGGGGCCACGGGCAAGGGATCCGTCACCGATATTGGCGATAACGATGCCCTTTTTCCGGTTGATCTTCTTATACAGGGCCGAGCCGAATGCAATGGTACCGGAACCGCCTACAATCGCATTGTTGGGCATGCTGCCGAACGGAGAGAAGAATGTATGCATGCTTCCGCCAAGACCTTTGCTGAATCCTGTCGCCTTGGCATAGATCTCCGCCAACGTCCCATAGATTATGAAGTTTTCGGCAAGATCCTTCGCATCCTTTCCAGGAAAGTGCTTCTTGACCGCATCGTAGGTCTCACCACCCATGAACTGCTCGAGGATCGGAACAATGTCCTTTTCCTCCATCTTGACAATCGCCGATAGGCATTTTGCCAGGATCTCGCCATGACTGCGGTGCGAACCGAAGATGTAGTCCTCGGGATCAAGGTTCATCGCCTGGCCAACCGCAGCCGATTCCTGGCCTGCACTCAAGTGCGCAGGGCCCTTGTGGTTGTAGGTGATTCCTTGATAGACGCCTTCCTTCTTGATGGAATCAAGCATGGTCTCGAATTCTCGGATGACCAGCATATCGTAGAAAACCCGTACCAGACGCTCTTTTCCATAGGTTTTCAATTCCTTCTTGAAATCGGGTGTATATTGGTTCATCGGTATCGCGGGGATCTTCAAGGTATCCTTCTCGCGAAGCTTTGCTGGATCAAATGTAATTTGTTTCGACATATAATGGCTCCTTAACCTTCTAAAGGGTGTGTTCTATCGCAAATAGCGTATCTTTCAGTATCTCGGATACACTCGGGTGGGGAAAGACTATCTCTTTCACATCCTTGATTCTCAATTCCGATTCGATCATGACAGCTGCGCCAAAGATCATCTCACTGCTGTAGGGACCCAACAGATGGACTCCGAGGATCACTTTTGTCTTGGCATCGGCAACCACCTTGCACAATCCGGCGGCTCGTTTGCCGTGTTCGGCCAGGAACCGACCGTTCGCACGCATCTGGGTTGTCGCCGTAACGATTTCCCGACCCTGCTTCTTGGCTTCGTTCTCGGTCAGTCCACAACCGGCTGCTTCCGGCAATCCATACACAGCCCAAGGAATCGCGTGGTACCGCATCCGCTGGTTTCCTGCCCCATAGAGGTTGGAGACCACCACCTCGGCCATACGGGAGGCCGAATGCGCCAACAACGATTTCCCGTTCACATCACCCACGGCATAGACGTTGGGGACATTGGTCCGAAGCCGATCGTCGACGACGATTCCGCCACGGGCGATATCCAGATGGAGATTTTCCAGTCCTGCGACATTCGGTCGTCTCCCGACACTCATCAGGACCATCTCGGCCGCCAACTGCTGTGGATTTCCCTTCGCGTCGGTATAGGACACCCCATCTTCGGTTATTCCCGTTACCTTGCAACCCAAGTGGAACTCCACACCCTTCATCTCACGTCGCATGAGTTTGGCGAACTCAGCGTCCATCATGGGCAGGATTTCATCCATCATCTCCACAATGGAGACCTTCACCCCCACCGATGAGAAATACGATGCGAACTCGACACCGATGACGCCTCCCCCGATAACCGCCAATGAAGCGGGAAGTTTTTCGATCGAGAGGATTTCATTGCTGGTGACGACGTGCGCCAGATCGTGTCCGGGAATGGGTGGTACCGCAGGGGAAGAACCCGTTGCGATAATCAGGTCCGAACCTTCATATACGGTATCCCCGACTTTCACATGGTTGGCATCGACGAACTCGGCTACTCCCATGACAACGGCAACCTTATTGCTCTTCATGAGGAATTGGATACCGCTACGGAGCGTCTCTATCGTCTCCTGCTTCCACGCCATGGCAGCGTCAAGGTCATACGTGACAGATTCTGCCCGTACTCCCATCTTCTCCGATTCGAGGGCATGCCTATACAACTTGGCTGAATTGAGGAGGCTCTTGGTCGGAATACAACCCCAGTTGGTACATACTCCGCCCAACTGGTCCCGCTCGATCAGCAAAACACTTTTCCCTAGGCTGCCAGCCCGTTCGGCGGCAACATATCCGCCGGGACCGGCACCTACGACAATAAGATCAAACTTTTCCATATGTACTCTCCCTACAACGCCATGAGCAGATCGATGGTCGCGATATTCCGGCACAATGCGTTGAGGAAACGTGCACCCGGTGCTCCATCCACCGCCTGGTGGTCGATGGTCAAGGACAGTCCGATATGTGGTATGAACGTGAAGTCACCTTCGGCATCCTCCACGGCACGCATGGAGATACCACCCACGCCGAGAATCGCCACTTCCGGCACATTCAATACGGGAGTAAATGTATCGATACCCATCGCACCGAGGTTTGTGACGGTGAATGTACCACCGGTCAAATCGTCCGGCTGGGCTTTTCCTTCGATACTCATCGCGGCAAGGCGTTTGAACTCATCGCTGATCTGTTTGAGGGACCGGTTGTCGGCATATTTCACTACCGGTACCAACAGTCCCTTGGGTGTATCGACCGCGCAGCCGAGGTGCACATGCTCGAAGGTCCGCATCTTGTCCCCGAGGAAATGGCTGTTCATATAGGGGAACTGCCTGATGGTCTTTGCGACGGCAAAAAGGATGATGTCGTTGATGGTGACCTTCTGGAGACCAAGTTCCGGATCACTGGACTTGAACCGTGCACGCAGGGATTGCAAGACAGATGCATCCGCATACGCATTCATGGTGAACTGGGCAGTGGTAGCAATCGAATCATGCATACGTTTCGCGGTAACCTTGCGAACACCCTTGACCACCACTTCAGAAACCGGTCCCGGGAAATCGGTGGGAACAGACAACTGTCCGGTCGTGGATTTTCCAGCGCCCGCCGAAGCGAGGTCCGCAACCAGCACCCTACCTCCGATTCCGGTACCTTGGGCAGGAGCTTGCAGGGCTTGGTTCACCAAGGCTTCCTTGGCTGCCGGACTCAACGGCTCCCTACCTTTCAAGGCTTCCAGCACGTCACGTTCTATTATCCGACCCTTGGGACCGGTTGGAACCATGGTGACCGTGTCCACGCCGGCTGCGGAAGCTACGGCCCTTGCACGTGGCGATATATGGAGGTCTCCACCGGAACCAGCTGTCCCTGTCGATGTGGCCACCGGATCGGGTTGCTGCTTCGGGACTTCTGCGGATGCAACCGATGCTACAGTTGCTGTGGCATCCTGCGAATCCACCGGCTTCTCCGGGGGAGCCGTCGTTGCGGCAACCTTCTCGCCTTTTTCCCCGACAACCAAGATCGGTTGCATGACGGGAACCTCTTCACCGGCAGCAAAGAGGAGCTTCAACACTGTCCCCGCTGCTGTCGATTCGACCTCGATGGTCGACTTGTCGGTCTCCGCCTCACAAACCACATCGCCGATAGAGATAGGGTCGCCTTCTTTCACCCTCCAATCAAGTATGATGCAGGATTCGACCGAATTTCCCTGTTTTGGCATGAGCACTTCTGTAGCCATACGTTCTCCTAATATATTCTCGAGTTCCTAAACAACGATGACTTCGATTCCCATGGCACGAATCTCATCGAGCGCGTCTTGGGGAAGTCCCTTGTCCGTAATAAGCACATCTATTTCAGAAAGAGGCAGGATTTTCACGAATCCTTGCCGTCCATACTTCGAGGAATCGGTTACCAGTATCCGTTTGGTCGCTTGACGACACATCTGACGCACAATCTCGGCATTCTCCATGAGATGCGTTGTCAATCCATGCTCCTTGGTGAATCCGTCGGTACCGGTAAAGGTCAAGGCCACATGGTATTCCTGCAACTGCTTGAGAGCGGCGGGACCGACCAAGGCCTCTGCGGACGGACGAAATTCCCCGCCCACCATGGTAAGCGAGAGATTCGGATTGATCCGTGCATAGGGTGGCAGCAACGTCGAATTGGATACGATTTGGATATCGCGCTTGCCGAGAAGATATCTTCCGATAAGCGCGCTGGTGGTACCGTTGGTGATCATGATCCTATCACCATCGTGGACCAGGGACGCCGCGGCCTTCGCAATCGCCTCCTTGGCTTCCACATGGCTCGATTGCTTCTCGACAAGGAGCGGATGGTATGCCGACATGGCGGCACCCCTCGACCTGAGGATAATCCCCTTGGCCTCAAGGGCCTTAAGATCGGATCGGATCGTCACAGAGGAGACCCCCAGGGTCTCGCTCAATACGGAGACCGACAATTCGCCCCCGTCCTGAAGCAATTCCACTATCCGTTCTTCGCGTCCTGATAATCCAACCATTATCTTTTCACCTTCATTGAATCTTCATTTCACTTTCGATTCTATTATGTTTCACTTTCTTTTGCAAGGGAAAACAAAATTTTCCAGGCAAAAACCGTATCCCATCCCGTCACTGGCAGGACTTGGGAAAGGGCAAGCGGACTATGAAAATTGCCGGATAGCTTGAAAAATTGTGGATAGGCAGGCTACAGTGCGTTGCAAGGAGCGTACGACAGATGAAGATCATGGAACAATTGACGCTGGTCACACTCGTAGGTCTGGCTGGAATAGTACTGGCAAGCCTTCTACCCATCCCCTTCCCAGGCAGTATCATGAGCATGTTGTTGATGTTCATACTGTTGCTTTCGAAAGCAATCAGAATCCGGCAGATCGAACAGGTCTCGCAATTCTTCCTTGCCAACATGGGAGCATTCTTTATCGTTCCCGTCGTGGCGATCCTCGAACAGCTGGAGGTCATGAAAGGCAAGACGCTCCAATTCTTTGCCGTTTGTATCGTGAGTGCCTTGATCACCTTCATTGCGACCGCCGGGTCGGTCAAATTGACACTCGTGCTCATGAAAAAATCGCAGGC
>PGXU01000137.1 GCA_002839335.1 Spirochaetae bacterium HGW-Spirochaetae-4 | reverse complement strand
ATTCCCGCAAGTCAAGTGGACCGTCAAGGCTGCATTACTTCGAATGGGTGTTGGGCACGCTCTTCAAGGCTGGGTTTTCCATAGACGGTGCCGGGCGTGCCTTCTCTTTGCTGGATAGCTATATCTATGGTTTCAGCATACAACAGTCGAATGCCTCGGCTGACGGAGAGGCCACAGCCGAGGAGATGGCCGCAGCCATGCTGGAGTCCATTCCGGTCGACAAGTATCCTAATCTACACCGGATGGCCATGAATTCAATGCAATCCGGTTATGATATCGAAGCGGATTTTGCATTCGGCCTAAAGATCATCCTGGATGGGTTGGAACGGATTCTGAAGGAATCCCACTAGTTTCAAGAGATTATCCTCCCATGGCACTGGTCAACGACGCAGGGCATCATCAATGAATCCATCGATAGTTTGCATGAGGCTTGGCTCCAGTTCCTGAAGAAGCATCCTGTCAACATTATCGTAGAAGTCCTTTTTTATCCCATAGGGAATCTGCCCGTCGTAGTTGTCATATATGGTACGGTATAGTGCATTCACTTCGTCGATATAGGTAATGGCTTCATCGGTGCGGAACAGGTTGTTGTGGCCGTTTCGGCCAGCCGTATCGACGGTCACGTACCTGACAAGGGGATTCGAAATCTCGTCCCGATGGGCAATAAGTGCGCTGCCATCGTAGGCAACCATCTCATCCGCAGTGCCATGGATGACCAGTACAGGGACGCCGGTGGCATGTATGGCCGAGACTGCATCGAACGACGCGATGTTACCAAACAATAGCCGTTGATAGAGCCAGAGGAATGGAAATTGGGTGTGGATGAAACCGCCCATCAGTGCTTCACCCTGTTCCATTATCATATCGATGGCGGTATTCACCCCGGAGACGCTGACCACTCCTTTCACATCGTGCGGATAGTTGAGCACATTCACTACGGCATAGCCTCCCCAACTATGCCCAAAAAGCAGCAAAGGCAATTCAGAGAGGTTCGGTTGACCGGCAATGAATGTAAGGGCCGCATGCAGGTCCACCACCGCTTGGGGAAACCCCTTGGTGGTCTTGCCCCCACTGTCATAGCTTCCGGTGCTGTCGTAGGCGAATACACGGAGGCCGGAGTCTACAAAATGCTTGATCTGGGGCAGGTAGCTGTCGGCACCTCCACCAAGGCCATGCGCAATCACCAGCAGCCCCCTGGTGTTGTCCGAACCATAGATATGGCCTCGCAAGACGTTCCCCCCGGATTCGAAGGATACCGGGATTCGGGGGTAGTCTGTCGCGATATCGCTGTACCGCAGGTGGGCAGTCGTGTTTTCATCCGGTCTGTCATAGCGGGGGAATTGCTTGTCATATACAATTTTTGTGGCAATGAACGAAATCGCGATGAACAGTATGGTCGCAATGCCAAGCCCGGTTCCCACATATTTGACCAATCGGTTGCTTTTCCAGGTACCTGTAGACATTGTTGCGACCCCTCGTGATCCATTATGATGGAAATACATACTTTTGCAAGGCGGACCACCAATTCCGTCCAATTTACAGCCAATCCTGGAGTACCTCATGTGTCACAAAGTCACTTTCCTTTTATGAATCACCATAGTATACTTGGGTTGTTGTTGAATCGAGGAGGATCCTAATGAGTGAAGTAACGTTGACCAATGCCAACTTTGACGCTGAAGTTTTGAAATCGAGTGTACCGGTTCTGGTAGACTTTTGGGCTGTATGGTGTGGTCCTTGCAAGATGGTCGCCCCTGCGGTCGCCAAACTTGCCGAAAATCATGTCGGCAAGCTGAAGGTCGGTAAAGTGAATGTTGATGAACAGCCTGAACTGGCCGAAAAGTTCAATATTTCCAGCATTCCCACCCTAGCGCTTTTCAAGGACGGTAAGGTTGTGAACCAGCGTATCGGGGCAGTTTCCCTTGCAGCGCTCGAGTCGTTCGTAGCAGAGTATATCTAACGATTCGAATGTAGCATTCCTTTGGAATATGGGCCGGACATTATTACCATGTCCGGCTTTTCCATATGCCCTACGGTTCATGGATATCGGGACTGTTGGGATACCCGAAACTGGCCTTGCTTGTGGGTACGATATGCCAATCGTTGCGGGTATCGGTATCGGGTACGTCCTCGGTCCTGCAGAATGAGCGGGTAGCCGTACTGTAGGTACTGTCGATTCCAGCTTCGGGTACGATCGGGTAGGCATCCCATTGGCCCGATT
>PGXU01000136.1 GCA_002839335.1 Spirochaetae bacterium HGW-Spirochaetae-4 | reverse complement strand
GTGCTGATGGTCGCTGTTCCAGTGCCCGCGACAACCGACCAAGTCACACTTGCATCGGTAGCTCCGGTCGGAAGGATATCCGCCGTCATCTGCAGGGTACTACCGTTTCCAACTTCCACGGCATCGCCTGCACCCGTGATGGTGATATCGGTCACCGATACCGGTTCATCCGATTCGGTTGGACATCCCACCATGAATGTGATGATCGCCACTAGTGCGACAATCATTACATATTTCATATACTTTCTTGATTTTATCATTGAAATCCTCCTGATTTCTTGTGAAATAACGGTGGAGTAGCATGTACTCCTCACAAATTCCGGTCTTGAAGTCGCCTAAGGGCTCCTTGTTCCTCCTTACCCTCTTATAGGGGGAGAGAGTTTCCACATCGTTCTACCGAATATCCGACAGGAATATGAAAACCTGTCGGATGAAGAAGACCCGAACGTCGGGTGTTCATATCCCCAACGCTCGGGAGTGTTTCTAGAGAGGAGTAACCTCTGCTGTATCCAAAGTGACCTGGGTCTGGGCCAACAGCTTGCCATGGACCGATGCACCGGTTTCCAGGATGATCTGAGTCATACTCATGAGGACCCCTTCGAGGTGGGCACCTGTTCCCAAGGTCGCGATTTCACCAACCTGCCAGAATATGTTCTTGGCTTGGGCACCATCGGCAAGGGTTACAATTGCTCCACTGGCCAATGTCAAATTTCCGGCAATCTGGAATACCCACGTGTCGTTGGGTCCACCTTGCACGATAATATCCGTTGCCATGGTGACACCTGTATCCCACTTGTAGATACCAGGAACGAAGGTCTGCCCACCGATAATGCCAGAATAGGCCTCGGCGGTGACTGGAACATCCGATCTACCCGCTGCTTCCGTGTATGCCGCTTCCACATCGGAAATGGCTGTTGTCAAGGTTGAGGGAGTAGGTTCCTGCATATCGGCAGCATAGATTTTTCCCGAGACATAGATGGAGGTCGCATACGTCTGGTCAAGCGAGAGGGTTTCCGAGAAACCGGTCAAGTCAACCAAAGCTTGTGGGCTTACCCCAATGTCTCCAGTAATAAATGTGTCTCCTGTCGTCGTGATCGCAGCCTTGGCCAGGATCGCAAAGTTGGAGGCGGTCTTCAGGTTGATGGCGGCAGGTCCTGTGCCAGCCAAAACCTCGGAAACCGTAGTGAACGACCATATATGGTCATCCGACATGTTCAGCCCGGCCAGATCCGTCACATCGCTTGTGACTGTCGCGGTATATACGGTGCTATACAGGAGATCCGCATCGGGATTGAATGTCGCAGTCTTGGTCACGACATCGTAGGTGACGATTCCGGCAATTTCCACACCACCGGTACTTACGGTGAAGTTGAGTGGAACGATCGTGCCGGGATCCATCATTTCGCTGAACGTTGCTTCGATGTTCGTATTGATCGCAATATCGATGGCATCCGCCACTGGGAATTCGGAAGTCATGGAAGGCCGGCTATTGACGGTGATCTCCATGGTTCCTTCCACGGCGGAACCGTCATTCGCTAGTGCCTTGACAGTCACGGTACCCTCTCCGGTACCGGTAAGGATTCCATCCAATGCGATTGTAGCTGTACCGGTGCCAGGGACAACCGACCATGTGTAGGTGGCATCCGCCGCATCGATAGGAAGAACCGCCGCATACATCTGCAACGTCTCGTCCAAGACTACTTCGACAACATCACCTTCAGAGGAGACGATAATCGAATCAACGAGGATCACACCTGCTTCAACAGTCAACTCGACCGTCGGTGGCAGGAGGGCGTTGTCATTGTCCGCACCCAGTGGAAGTGTTCCCCAAGTTGCGGTGAACGTGTAATCGGCAGCGATTGCCGCGTTATACGTATCGGTATCTGCCCACGTGATCGGGACGTCCTTCACGGACGAATCCTCCAACGTGACAGCGATCAGTGTCGGCAGGGCTGCGATAACCGCAGGTGCATCGACATACTGCACGTTGCTGTTCGCCACATCGCCGGTTTGGACCAAAGTCACCGCAGTATAGGAGGCCATGGAGGACACTATCGTTTCGGTGGTTATGGTGATCACCAAGGTCCCCTCGATCAGGGAATCATCGTTGGCGACCGCTTTCACCGTGACCGTTCCCACACCAGTGGCTGTCAAAAGCCCTGTTGTGCTGATGGTCGCTGTTCCAGTGCCCGCGACAACCGACCAAGTCACACTTGCATCGGTAGCTCCG
>PGXU01000135.1 GCA_002839335.1 Spirochaetae bacterium HGW-Spirochaetae-4 | reverse complement strand
AATCGGGAGGAATGTTTATATCCTGGAGTTCGTTGATCATGAAGTTCCCGCCGATGGCGTACTTTGCCGTTCTCATCATGCGGGAAGGGATACTGCAAAACGGCTCGAGCACATCTTTTAGAGTGATAGCCCCGAGAAAAACACGGTGGCGGTCCACTACGGGCAGAAGCGGGGAAGTGTGAAATTTAGTGAATATGGCAAGAAGCTCTCTCAGATTGGTTGAACGCGTAACGGTTATCGCGTCACGTATCATAACATCTTTAACTAGCATAGACATATTCTAACAAATTAACAGCGATTTATAAACAGTGTGAAGTGTTGTGTTGAAGTGTTGCGCCGCAACGGTTTATTCTTCGGCTTTTTTCTGCATCTCCATGAATTGCCGGGATATGAGTTTGCGCATTGCACGCGCTTCTATGACGCCGATAACTTTATTGCCGGCGTCAATCACGGGCAGGCATTCAAGATAATATTTATCGCATATCTTTTTTGCTTCGTAAGCGCTGTCGTCAGGACCGACGGAAGCGACAACAGGTGTCATGAGGTCAAAAGCCAGAAGGAAATTATTGAGTTCGGATGCCATGAATGTGTCCCTGATGCTGTTGATCGTGACAACGCCTTTTATGTGCATATTTTTATCTATGACCGGATAATACAAATTAGTGTGTTCGCTGAAAATCTTAAGTATGTTTCTGAGCGGCGTCTCGGCATATATCATGGGAATATCCGTATCCATGAGTTCCCGCACTTTGCTTTTCACCATGAGATCTTCCTCTGTTATGTTAAGGCCGGCCTCGCCCGATCGGGTAAAAGCGCGTTTTGCGAAAACAGGGCCTATCAACTCAACAAACAGCGTGCTGAGAGTTATTATTATGACTATGGTATCGCCTATATTCCCGGGGAAACGATGCGCCACCATTATCGAAAAACCTATGGCCACGCCGGCCTGGCTGAAAAGGCAGTAGGGGATGTATTTTTTAACTTTAACCGTACTGCTGGCCAGCGCGGCTCCGAAACGCGCGCCGAACATTTTGCCTCCCGTGCGGGCGAAAAAATAAACAGCGCTCAACCCCAGAAGGTAGGGCGTGATATTGCTGATTTTGAGTTTGACTCCGAACAGCACAAAAAAGAGAATATATATCGGCGGCGCGAATTTTCCGACTATAGCGAAAGCTTCTTTGCTTTTTCTCGGTATCACATTGGTTACGACAATTCCCATTACCATCGCCGAAAGAAGAATATCCACATTAATCATCAGCGACAGGCCCAGAACAAGCAAAACAGCGCCGAGGGAAAAAGCCAGACGCCTGTCCTCTTCATGGTAATGCCCCAGAAGGCTGCTCAGAGCGAGTCCCGCGGCTGACCCCAGGACCAGAGAACCCGCTATTTCAAAAACCGGGCGCATTATTGATGCCGCAATGCCGACAGCCGAACTTGATAAAAGCGTTTCCGCCACGCTTGCCGCAATGGCAAAAAGGGCAAGCGCGACCGCGTCGTCCATCGCGACGATACCCAGCACCGTTGAGGTGAGCGCGCCGCGCGTTTTATATTCCCATATTATGCTTGATGTCACGGCGGGCGCCGTAGCGGAAGATATAGCGCCCAGCAGAATACCGAGGGAAACAGCTGTCTTCCAGTCCGCGGTTACAAAATAAGCCGCAGCGGCGGTCAGAAAGGATACAGAAAAGAAAGCGGCCATGCTCTCCGAAAACATTATATACAGCACCTGGCGGCCGTATTTAACAAATGTTTCTTTATTGAGAGAACCGCCTATAGTAAAACCGATCAGGCCGAGAGCGAAATAATTGAAGGGCTGCATGATAATTATGGTTTCCATATCTATGAACTTGATGCCGGTTTCACCGAGGATGATCCCCATCACTATGTATCCCACAACCTGAGGGATTTTCATTTTTTGAAAAAGTCTTCCGCACACGGCTCCGCCCGAGAGAGCGAAACCCAAAAGCAGAAGTATGTTAATATGGATCTGTGTTAAGCCTAAAAATAAATTATGGACCTGTCCCTGCAATTAATACCTCCTTGCGCCTTGCGCACAACCGTATTGTAACATATACCTCAAAAAATCAAAAAAGCTCGCGACTTCTGAATTTTGCTGTACCAGTCATTTAAGTCTGTTAGTTAAAATTCAAAAGTGAACCATTTAAAAATCAAAAGTGAACACCTCAAAACCTCAAAAAAAGTTGATTCTCAAGTCCGTGTTCTTGGCTCTT
>PGXU01000134.1 GCA_002839335.1 Spirochaetae bacterium HGW-Spirochaetae-4 | reverse complement strand
GGTGTAGTACAAACTGATTTCGGAAAAGGCTGAGCTAATTCCTTTTAATAGTTGGATTAGTTCCGCTCGATTGTACTACCAACTGTACAACGCCAGCACAAGAGGAAAAACTTTAATTGATTCGTTTTAAAGCCAATTTAAGCCTTTTATGCCCTAATATGATTGTATAAATCACTACGGTAGGTTATCCATCTTACCGTGGAAAATGGCACAATAAGTATTTCTATATTAAAGAAATATCTAGGATACACCATTAGTTTTATTGTTGCGAATAAGTAAAAATATGTTCAGTAATAAATTAGTCGATATCACACAGATTCGGTCGGTTCCTCACCCTTATTCTCGCTCCGTTTCATGCTGTAATGGGTGCTCTTTCTGACTCTGTTCCCGTGCTCATCGAGCTCGATGTTGGATCTCCTTTTCTTCATCTCTTGGACAAGGTCGAAGGTCTCCTTGTCGATGATCGGAGGGTGATGGTCCTTCGATCTTTGGACCTTATCCGGATTGTTCCTGATCCTCTTTGTCGCAGGATACTCGGCACCCACCGTCTGTCCATAGATCGAGTTTCCCGTATACTTCTCATTGGAGAGGATGTCGTCCATGGTACTGACCGGCCATCTCCGTTTTCCCTTTGGACTCGGGATGCGCATTGTTTCCAGCTCCTTCTTGATCCTAACGATGCTCCAACCTTGGATATACCATCCGAAGATCTTCTTCACGATATCGGTTTCCTGTTCATTGATGACGAGGTTCTTGTCACCATCACGATCGTAGCCGAAGCAGGTGCGGGAGAAGGCGGGGGAGTCGGGATGCGTGGTACTTTTCCTGATGCCCCATTTGATGTTGGTACTCTTGTCCTCACTCTCAGCCTGGGCGAGGGCGGCATGGAGCGACAACAACAATTCCCCCGCTTCGCTGGACAGAAGGACATCCTCGTTGTGGAAGTATACATCCACTCCGAGTTCCTTCAGCCTCCTGAGCACCACCAGGAAGTCGACGCAGTTGCGGCCGAAGCGGCTGATGGACTTGGTGTAGATGAGATCGATCTTCCCGGACTCGCAATCGGCCATGAGGCGCTTGAAGCCGGGGCGGGTCTTGATGCTGCGGCCGGAACCGATATCGGTATAGGTGTCGACATATTTCCAGTTCGGATGGTCCAGGATGTCTTGTTTCTCGAAATCCATCTGGGCGGAGAGGCTGTTCAGCTGCCGTTCCATCTTCGAGCTGACTCGGCAGTACAATGCGACACGGCGGATACCGAACGCATGGGCGAACGATGCGCTGGTGGGTAGGATTTGTTTCTTGGTGACGCGTCTCTCATCCTCGGGCATAGTTGGTCCTGTATAGCACGGATTGAGAGGGATGGATAGTGAGAATGAAAGGAGCCGAAGGCCCCGCTGCTGAAGTGGAGATTCGGGCTCACATATTCTCTTATCCTTGTTGTAGAAATAAATTGTGGAAAAAATCGTTGAAAGTACCTGCCTTGTGGCGTATCATTAATAAGCACATCGTTTAAGGTTCTTCCGAATATCGGGGACAGAATTTGGAATATCGAAGACAGGGCATGATTCTTTTTGATTTGCAGTAATATTTACATCCAGATGTTTCTAGGCTTTGACACCACGAATTAAGGTCAGAGAGAAATCATGACGATAAGGAACAATTGTCATGAAGATTAAAATCTTTAAGCTGGTGTTTTTGTGTGTCGTGGTGGTCTTGCTTTCAATGGGTTTTATAGGATGCAATCTGGAAAATTATCTTGGGGATGGTGTGCTTGAGCTGCAAATTGGTGCTGTGAGTAGAAGCATCAATTGGCTTCCCGATATCGATATGGATATCACTACGTATACGATCAGGGGGGAAGGTCCAAACGAAGGGGACTCTTTTATTGAGGAAGGTTTCTCCGGTGGTTTGTTCACCAAGGAATCCTTGCAAGCCGGGGACTGGGACATCACTGTAGATGGACACAACGACTCAGGAACTAAAATTGGGTCTTCAACAGTTCGGATCACTATCAGGAAGAACCAAAAAACGAATGCCACAATAACTGTGCGCCCATTATCCGGTGCGGGAACCCTTGACATATTGGTGAACTGGAGCGATAGCCAGGGAATATTGGTAGACCCGAAAGTATATATTCTGATACAGGACAAGGATGGCGATGAGATTCCTGCTTATCACGAACCTATACCATTGACCATAGGAACCGATGGATTTTCCGCAAGCGGATCGGTCATGGACATCCCGGTTGGCTGGT
>PGXU01000133.1 GCA_002839335.1 Spirochaetae bacterium HGW-Spirochaetae-4 | reverse complement strand
AGGTGTAGTACAAACTGATTTCGGAAAAGGCTGAGCTAATTCCTTTTAATAGTTGGATTAGTTCCGCTCGATTGTACTACCAACTGTACAACGCCAGTTCTAGTTCGCTTTGTCATGCAACCATCCGTACAGTATCATAGTATCAATAACTTTATTAAACAATATTGAATACAAAAAAGACCAAGGCTCCCGATTCAGAAGAACCGGGAGCCGAAAGTGGCCGAAAAGAATCTAGTTCCAGTAATGAGCCATCCTCTCGACAAGCGACTGCCGATATCCTTCCCAGTCGGTGATCGGATGCAACGCAAGACCTTCTTCACAAGCTGCCTTGGCAACCGCCACAGCCTCATATTCGATCACACGTGGATCGAATGGCTTGGGAACGATATAGTTGCGCCCGAAGGTGAAATCCTTTCCTCCATATGCTTTGCGAACCACTTCCGGAACCGGTTCCTTCGCCAAGGAGGCAAGTGCTTTGGCCGCAGCCATCTTCATCCCTTCGGAAATCCTGGAGGCACGGACATCCAACGCTCCACGGAAAATGAAGGGGAACCCGAGGACGTTGTTGATCTGGTTGGGGAAATCGCTTCTTCCAGTCGCCATGATCAAATCGCTTCGGGTCGCTACAGCCAGATCATAGGCAATCTCGGGATTGGGATTGCTCATGGCGAATACAACGGGATCCTTGGCCATCGAAAGCAACATATCAGGGGTGACGCAATCGGCGACCGACAATCCCATGAGGACATCGGCACCTTCCATGGCTTCGGCGAGAGTCCTCATTCCGGTTTCCCTGGCGAACTCCTCCTTCTCCTTGGTCATTCCCGCTTGGCGCCCCTTGTAGATCACTCCCTTGCTGTCGAGCATCATCAGATTCTGCGGATCGACTCCCGCGGCAACGAACATCTTGGAACAGGAAATCCCAGCTGCTCCCGCTCCGTTGACCACCACTTTGATATCGGACAGTTTCTTGCCGACTATCTCCATGGCATTCATGAGCCCCGCCGTCGAAATGATCGCGGTTCCGTGCTGGTCGTCATGGAAAATCGGGATATTGCACATTTCGATAAGCCGTTGTTCGATCTCGAAGCATTCGGGACCTTTGATATCCTCGAGATTGACACCACCGAAGGTCGGTTCCATCGCCTTGACTATCTGGATCACCTTCTCGGGATCCTTTTCATCCAGTTCGATGTCGAACACGTCGATATCCGCGAACCGCTTGAACAGGACACCCTTTCCCTCCATGACAGGTTTGGACGCCAACGCTCCCCGGTCACCAAGACCAAGAATGGCAGTACCGTTGGAGATTACCGCCACGAGGTTTCCTTTCGATGTGTATTTATACGCATCCTCGGGATTGTTCTCGATCTCCAGGACCGGCTTGGCCACTCCCGGGGTATAGGCGAGCGATAGGTCGTCGGCGGTCTGACAAGGTTTGGTGGGTACCACCGAGATCTTTCCGGGTACGCCGTCCATCGAATGGTACTTCAAGGCCTTCTCTTTCAAAACATCCATGATTGTATTCCTCTTTATTTCTTTTCGAAGTCGAAACTATAGTCGAGCTTGAAGGTGTCGCGCAATTCGACCATCATCTTCCGCAAACTCGGGGGAACTGGACACCCATGCTCCTTCCGATATTGCCATGCATCGAATTCCTTCTCACCTGCGGTGAATATCCTATCGGCTCCAGGAGCTTTCTTGGAAGCTCTGATCTCACGGCAAATAGTCCCCGCAATCCGTTTGAAAATTTCCAATCCCATGAAACGCTGCGGATCGATCGCCATGAAGAAATGTCCGAGTGGATACGGAATCGGCTTATGCTCGGCATCGAATCCATTCAATTCTTTCATGAACGCACCGTCCTGAAGAGCTGCCGACAAGATTTCGACTACCATCGAATATCCGAATCCCTTGTAGCCACCGGTCTCTTCGCCGATTCCACCGAGTGGAGTAAGCGCGGCCTCTCCCGTAGTAAGGTCCTTGAGGACCTGTTGCGTGTCGGTCCGTGTCTTGCCATCCAGCCCGATAACCCAACCTGGGGGCAACTCCTTGCCGGCACGACCATATACTTCGATCTTGCCGCGTTGGGTCACGCTGGTGGCACAATCGAGTACGAACGGAAATTCCTCATCCGTGGGAATACCAAAGGTCATGGGATTCGTACCCATCATGTTCTCGACGCCGAAGGTAGGAGCAATCGAGGGCCGCGCATTGGTTCCGGTGATACCGATCATTCCGGCATCGGTCGCCATGGTCGCATAG
>PGXU01000132.1 GCA_002839335.1 Spirochaetae bacterium HGW-Spirochaetae-4 | reverse complement strand
CTCCGGTACAATAGTCTGTTTGGTTGAACCGCCGTATGCCGAACGGCACGTACGGTGGTGTGAGAGGTTGGGGCCTAGCGGCCCCCGCCTACTCGATTTTCGGCTCATTCCAACTGTGAGAAACGGCCTCTGGGTATTCCCAAGAGTATTCCTATGCCATAGAGGGCAATTCCCAGCCAGAGGAAGAATGCGTTGAGCGTTGTCAGATACAGGATATTGCCTACGATTATACAGGTGAAACTGACACTCCTGAAGAGATTGTGTTGTGTCTGCTCCCGCAGGTACAGGGATATGTAGTTGACGATACTGACGACTCCCATGATGGCCGGAACCCAGAGGAATTGCCTGTCCGCGTACCATTTGGATGTTTCCATGGGATACATGGCGACCGAGAGGGGAACCAGTGAGGCGATCAACAGGCATCCGGATGCGGACAGGAGTGTGAACTGGAGCAGCTTCCCCGTGTTGATGCCGATATGGAAGAGCCCGATGAGCAATAGGATCGTGGAGGAGAAGAGGATCGAGAACAGGTGGATTCTCCCGATTGCCGTAAAACCGATCGATCCGGCGCCAGTCAGGAACATGAACGTAGCCACGACAGAGATGTCGATGATAGTTAAGGTGATGAACAATGGCGGTAACAGCCGTCGCTCGATTTCATTTCTCGATGTGTCCGGGAGGTACAACGATGGGACCATACCCACGAACGACAGGATGATATGAAGCAGTGTCGGGACCATGGGTAGTGGAGGCATTGCGTCGGCCAGCGGACGGGTATTGAAATATGTCGGAATAGCTTGACGTATCAGGATGAACACGGTGATCCCCGATAGCCCCAGTACCAACAATCCATGGATGATTATGAAGGGTATTTTCCTATGGTTCACTTTCATGGCATCTACATCATTTCTTCGATGGGAACCCTATCGTCGGGTGAAACGATACGCGAACTGAAAGCGCTGCCGATAGCGATTACCGCGGTATCCACAATCAAGGCTGCCAACTGAATGAAAGGGAGAAGAACCAGGAGGCTTGCTTGGATTTGTGTGGTTGCGCCGGACATGAACCCACGCAAAACCAGAATTACTATGAACAGCACTTCCAGTCCCGGTGTGAACGACGCGCCAAACGAGAAGAGGGCTGAGAATAGTGCGATCAGGATCATGGTCTGCAACGAAAGCTGGGAGCTTCCGGACGATTGCATGAGATGCATGATGGTGAAGGACGCGATCAACGCGCTTCCTCCCCTCCCAAGGATGGTGAACAGTGGTATGGAGATTCCAAGGACCCGTTTTCGAACGCCATTGTTGCGTTGTGAAAGGGCAATCAGCGGGGTTGCGCCGAACAGGATATTACCAGAGAATCCCGCGGAAAGCATTGCGGGAAATGTCCCGACCAGAATCCTATACGGATTGCCACCTTTGAACAGGGTAAACAATCCGAAGAGCAACGGGAGAAGGATTAGCACGGAAGCGACCACCGCGACCACGAGGCCGATGAAATACCAAAGGTTTGCCATGAGGATTCCAGAAAGGTCGATCGAAGCGAACCAATCGGCACTGAGGATGACAAGCAACACAGCCCCTACTATCGTCGCAATCCGGGTAAGACGCATCATGGCTTCGGCAAATGAGTTCACCACCACATAGGCGGGACGGATCGCTTCCTTGTCCGGTCTGAGCGCAATACCGAAAACCAACGCCAGCATCATGACAGGTAGCAGGCTGCTACTGGAGACGGTGAATTGGGAGAATGCATTCTCCGAGACGAACATTCGGGAGAACGATTGGAATTCAAAGAAGGCGACACCCGGGGCGTTTCCGGAGACAGTTCCCAATGAGAGTTCACCCGGAAGGACCAATGACAAGAAGAGTCCCAGGAAACTGAGGAACAAGGTTGTGACCAGTCCCCACAGGATCGTGGAGGAAAAGACCAGGATGGTGTCCTTGTAGCGACGTAGGGATGCGGTGGCTGCGGTAAAGAGGATGAACACTACAGGAAACAGGATATAGAGTCCCACCTGTATGACAACAGGGACAGCTATACCGAGAAATACTTCATAGGGTTGCCACCCTCCAAGGAGCAAATTTGCCGATAATCCTAAGATTATTGCCGCCGGATAGGTAATCCACGTCTTCATATGTGCAACAGTATCCCATCGCCATGCATAAGTCAATTCGCATGTTCCAACAGGGATTGGACTTTGTATTCCGATTGCATATCACCTCGCAACCATGCTGAAAGCAGCTTCTCCATCGGTTGGACCATTGTCTCTCCACCATGTAGACAGATTCCCAAAGCAA
>PGXU01000090.1 GCA_002839335.1 Spirochaetae bacterium HGW-Spirochaetae-4 | reverse complement strand
ACCCGTTCCCATCCCGAACACGGAAGTCAAGACCTCTCGCGCCAATGGTACTGCGTTCGTCGCGGGAGAGTAGGTAGCCGCCGGGCCTTTTTTTGTTTTTTTTATTCTATCGAATTCCCTTGCGCAACACGCGCAACTTTCTTATCCTATCCATATGATCATAAAAGTGGAAAAACCGACTTTGCGACGTAAGGACATGGACGCCGTATTGCAAACCATGGCCGACGAACAGATCGGACCAGGTGAGCAGACGAAAACCTTCATAGCACTATTGCAGGAAACTCTCGGGACATCAGGATATGCTGTTGCACTACGCGATATCATCGATGCATTGACATATGCATTGAAAGGTTTGGCGTTGCCGGCGGATGCTGTTGTCGGAATTTCCGCGCTCTCTCCGAACATATACGAAACGGTGGTAAGCTCGGTAGGCTGCCGGACAGAAATCTTCGATATCGATCCCGAGACCGGCACCATTTCCTTCGATGCACTCAAGGAACATGGGACGGACAACGTTTCGGCACTCATCCTGTACGAACCGTATGGGAATATTCCTTCGAACAATGACTGGAAGAGCTTGGGGATTCCTATAATCGAAGACATAACCGAATCGTTGGGTAGTGTGTACGGTGAACGGGCAGCAGGTGGTATCGGTGATATCGTGGTATGTGCCTTCGAGGAATATTGTACGGTCTCGACCGCAGGCGGTGCAGCCATTTCCACTTCGGATATGGAGATCGCCGCCCGAATCGAAACCGTATTGCAACCGATCCTTCAGTATATAGAACTCCCCGGCATGAATGCCGCACTGGGAGTGGTTCAACTTGCCCAAATGCAAAAGAACCTGTCCCGGAGAAAGGTGGTATACGATAGGTATAGGCAATCGCTCATGAAGACACGTCACCAACTTTTCGGGGTGAAGGATATCGATTTCTCGATCAACGGACACGGTTTTGTTGTCGTCCTCGATTCCAAACCATCCGATGTGCAGCAATTCGCATCACGGTATGAAGTCGCTACCACGATGGCTTTCATGCATACCGTGATCTCGGATCAATTGGATAGGTTCGATTTGTTCCCGCAGGCGATTCCGTGTGTCACACGTGCGATCAGGTTCCCACTCTATCCTTTTCTCTCCAACCAACAGATACTTCAGATTGAAAAGGTAATCAGTCATCTACCCTAGCAGGAGGCTTCCATGAAACAGGTCGTTCCAAGGCTTCTCAGGAGAATCGTCATTCTGGCAAATAAGAACAAGCCTGAAGCGGAGTCTTTTGTTCAAGATATCCACGCCTATTTGTCCAAACGGAACATAGACAACGATATCGTCTTTACGCTCGATGCCGAGGAAGAAATACATCTGCATCCGGACACGGATCTGGCAATAATCCTGGGAGGCGACGGTACCGTCCTCTCCTGTGCACGGTTGTTGCATCCATACGGTATTCCCATGCTTGCTGTGAATCTGGGTACATTCGGGTTCATAACAGAAGTCTGCAAGGATGAGTGGAAGGAAGCTTTCGAAATGTACGAGGCTGGGGTTTCCGCGGTATCCAGGAGACTCATGGTACGTGTTTCGGTCAATAGGAACGACGAGAAGGTCTTCCAAGCCCATGGCTTGAACGAGATGACTCTGGCTGCCTCCGGGATATCGAAAATGGTTTCCTTGGATTTGCATATCAATGGAACCAATGTGGCGAGGATCCGCAGTGACGGTATCATTGTCGCGACACCCACGGGGTCCACGGGGTACAGCCTTGCAGCCGGTGGACCGATCATGGATGTGGATTTGGATGCCCTTATCATCAACCCGGTGTGTCCCTTCACATTGTCGAACAGACCCTTGGTGATCGCTGGGGAAGATGTGGTGAATATCGTGGTCAGGGAAAAGCAGAAGACCCAAATCTCGTTGACCGTCGATGGTCAAGTATTCTTCCCATTGCAGGAAGGTGATCGCGTGACCGTCGAGAAGGCACGGTCGAAAGCACTGCTGGTGGTTTCTCCCGAGCGTAATTATTATGAAGTCATCCGTGATAAACTGAATTGGTCTGGAGGCATGCATGCTTGAAAGCCTTGATATCCGCAACTTGGCCCTCATTGAAGATATCCACATTGATTTCCAACCTGGCTTCAACGTGCTTACCGGCGAGACTGGTGCCGGAAAATCGATCATCCTAGGAGCTCTCGGCTTGCTGTTGGGAGAAAAGGCCGATGGTTCCATCGTACGTACGGGTGCTGCCGAAGCTTCTGTTTCCGCCGTAGTCTCCGTTGAGCGTACCAACCCCTTGCTCCAATGGCTTGACGAACGGGATATCGAGCCGGATGAAGGATCGATCTTGATCCATCGGGTCGTTAAGAATAGTGGAAGGGGTTCCATACTCGTCCAATCGGTTCCCATGACCAGGGCGGATCTTACGGTGATTTCCGATGCCCTTTTCGATATGCATGGCCAACATGAACACCAATCCCTGCTCAACAGCGATCGTCAAAGAAGAGTACTGGACAGCTATGGCGAAATCGCACCCTATGGTGAAGCCTATGCAAAAGTATACCGGGAACTGGAATCCCTGCAGCTCGAGCGTACCAAGCTCAAGGACGATTTGGCGAGTGCCGGCCGGGAAGAGGATTATCTTCGTTTCGTTTCCGAGGAGTTGCAACGGGCCCAACTCAAGGTGGATGAAGACATCGAATTGGAAGATGAAATACGGATCTTGAGCCAATATGAGATTATCCATGAGAATCTCGAGTTGGTGTATGACAATTTGAAGAATTCGATCGGTGAAGGGGCGATAGCAGCCTTGGGACAGGCCTTGCAGTCTTGCCGGCGTGCGACCAAAGCCGATCCTTCCCTCGATGAGATTGACCAACGTCTGGAAAGTTTGTTGTTGGAAACACAGGATATCGCGGAATCGATCAGGGACAGGCTTTCCTCCATGAGCTTCTCACAATCACGGTTGGATGAGTTGCAGTCCCGGCTGTCCCAACTGCAACGACTGAAGAAGAAGTACGGCCCATCCTTGGAGGCGGTTATCGCATTCCGGGACGAAACGCTGGAAAAACTTGCCCAGCTCACCGAACATGACGGACAATTGGGAGAACTGGAGAAGGCGATCCTGGCCTTGGAACAGGTTGTGGTGAAAGCTGCGGGAGTACTGACCAGGCACAGGGAGGAATCCGCCAAACGGCTGCAGGAACAGATAGCCGCACGATTGGTCCATCTCGGCATGCCGCACGTGGTATTCTCCATCGATATACAACCAAGGGCGAGGACCATACATGGAGCCGACCAGGTTGATTTCCTCTTCTCGGCAAACCTTGGAGAACCCAAGAGGAGTCTCAAGGAAATCGCTTCTGGAGGAGAATTGTCCCGGGTTATGCTCGCCGTGAAGACCGTGCTTGCCGAAGCGGACGATGTCGAGACCCTCGTGTTCGACGAAGTCGATGCAGGAATCGGCGGTTCGGTAGCGATAGCCGTTGGAGAGCAAATGGGTGAGTTGGCGAAGAGCAGGCAAGTGATAGCGATAACCCACCTGGCATCGATCGCCGCAAAAGCCGGATGTCATCTGGTGGTCAGCAAGGAAACCTCGGGAGGAAGGACCTACACCCGTATCGAGAAGGTGGTCGACGAATCCCGCGTCCATGAGATAGCTCGGATGCTCAGTGGAAAAGGGCAGGACGAGACTGCGCTCGCCCACGCCCGATCCCTTATGCGATAACCGGTCTTCCGTCGGGTGAAAAATTCAACGCCACATGCAGGTGTTCAATAACATCCTTGGTGAGCGGAGTCTGATACGTTGGGCGCAATGGGCCCAGGATATGGGCATACAACGCTTCCTGCGCATAGGTGATCGAAGGTTGGATACCTTGTGTCCTCGCGACATTGAGCAATTCGAGCAGATAGGAACCCCGTTCGTAGGAGAATCCCTGCCGACGGATATTGGTGGCCACCCTGTTGATTTCGGTGGAGAAGATATGCCGGACGATATCGTGCTCGTTTTGTCGTCCCTTCCGTTTGATGAACTCCAACAGATGGGAGATACTGTCGCGCTTCTGCTGCCAGGGGAGTGTGTTCGGCGTGGTGAAAAGGGATCGCAATGCCCGCAGACATGTTCCCATATTCTCCACATACAGCTTCTCCGAAGGTGCTGAGCGGCCATTTCTGACCAACAGTGAATAATGGCGGATATCGGTCGCTATATGTTCCAACTCCTCGTCGCCGATACGACTCAAGGAGCGGTCAATCCAACTATATGCATCGTCGAGAATCCGTGGTGGTATGTGTGCGGTCGAGAATTCATGTTTGGTTGTTTGCCCGGTCGCAGTGTCGGTGATATGCATTATCACTTCATATCCATTCTCAGGTAGTACGTCGACGAGCATGTGCAAGCTATCCTGCCTAAGAGTCCGGGTGTCGAGCAATTCGAATGTGAATTCATTTTTCCCGATCGACTTGTAGGCGGTCAATTGGTATTTCCCATATACGGTCACTATATCCTCGGGACGGGCAAAATTCTGGTTCATGAGGAAATAGGCACCCGCCTCGGCTTCGCCACCGACATTCGAGACAAACGATTTGGCAATCGTCTGCCCCGAACCGTCATGCTTCCTGTTGCTTTTCGCCTTGCCGAGGATCGGCAGGACCAAACCCAAGAGGTCGGTCTCGGAGAATCTTTGATACAGGTCGATCGCACGTACCGCATAGTGGATATTCTGCCTTGGTTCGATACCCGAGATATCGCTGAAGAACCAACCACAGGAGGTGAATACATACTGTTTGAACCGTTGCCCCTCAAGCAGTTCGGCCAATTTGCGGTGATCTTCCACCGGTATACCGGACTCTTTTTCCCATTGCTGGATAAACGACCCTACGTCGGTAAAACCACCAAGGACTTCACTATATCCATGCAAAAGCCGTTGGGGATCGACTTGATGGTGGAACAGGGCCGATACCTCACGATTGAAGATCGAGTCGATTTCGGTTCCGAGCAGATCGAACGCTTCCCGCAGCGGACTTCGCCATGCTTGGTTCCAACCTTCCTCGCCTCCGGTGTGGCAGCCGCAATCCTTGTACCAACGGGAAACTCCATGCGAGCAACTCCAGCTGGTTCCCCTTCCATCCTCTCCTTGATGCAGGATCGCACCAAGACGGGCGGGATGTTTCTCCAGGAACGTCGCATAATTGGTCAAGTTGAAGATTTTTCCATCGTGGACTTTTCTGATAAGTGCCGCCAAGGCCATGTCGCCATACGGTTCGTGATGTCCGTATATCTCCCCATCCGTGGCAGTGTGGATCAAGGCAGGGGAATCTTTCCGTCCAAGTTCCTCCAAGGTCCGGTACATCGCATCCGCATCCCTGAGCATGTGGCCGAAACTGATCGATGATGCCAGTTCGGGGTGGTAGAAGAATGCCGAAAGCTTTCCACCGTGCGCCCCCTCCAGGATATAGGCATGCTGGTACGGCACATCGTTGCCGTGTACCTGCTTCCATGTTCCATCGGTGTTTTCGATCTTCTTGCATTGCCAGGGAGAAAGCACGACAAATTGTATTCCCGCGGTCGCCAACAGATCTATCGTATGGGAATCTATGGCCGTTTCCGGTAGCCACATGCCTTCCGGAGCACGGTTGAAGCGGCGGGTGAAATCGTCTATGCCCCAAAGGATCTGGGTCTGCGCATCGGTCGGTGAGGCCAACGGCAGGATCGTATGGTTGTAGGCTTGGGCCATTGCATTGCCATGGCCGAGACGATCCAAGCTCTTCTTGTCGGCATCGAGTATCTTCCGATACGTCTCGGGATGGTGCTTTTCCATCCAAATGAGGAGCGTCGGACCGAAATTATACGAAATGTACTCGTAGTTGTTCACGATATCGCGCACATGCCCGTATCCGTCCAAATACCTGCTGAAGGCATTGGCCCGGTAGCAGTCGTCGTATATCCGTTCGTTCCAATCCTGATAGGGTTTTGCGGATGGTTGCTTGGGTATGATTTCGACCAGGGGATTCTCTCGCGGCGGTTGGTAGAAGTGTCCGTGGAAAATCAGGTCGGTCAATGTATGTATTTGTAATTCCATGCCCCGATAGTACCATGAAACGTCATGTGCATGTAATGGGGGAGCGAGGGCACCGAACCGGTTGTGTTGACTATTTGTTCCGATTTCTCTACGATTGAATCGCTTGTAATCTATACGGGCAACATTTTCGGAACGCAGGGGAGCGATATTCATGATCACACCGAACATTGATGCCTTGTCCCTCGTCGAATTGCGTTATATCGCACGCAAGCAAGGAATAGACGATGCCGAGGTGCTTGACCGGGAAGATCTCCTGGAAGCATTGCAAGAGATGTATGAGGAAATGGAAAGCAACATTTCCGGTGATGGCAGCGTCTCTTCACCCTTTACCCAACAACGGTTCATGAACACACTCGTGGCTCATGATTCCAACGACACCATGGGAACGCTCCCAGGAGTGCAATGTTTGCCGGAAGGATATTCCGAGACACGGATACACCTGTTGCTGAAGAACCCGTATTGGGCTCATGCCTTCTGGAGTGTCTGCAGTACCGATATCATGAAGTTGGAGCAATCGTCCGCTTCGTTTTCCTTCTTCCTGCGGGTGTCCATCCATGAAGCCTCCGAGAGGAACCTGGAGGCCGACAGTTTCGATGTCGACGTAAGTCGAACCGATACGAGTTGGAACATCAATCTTCCCGAACGTGGTAGGGTCTATTCGGTTTCCCTCCATTATAAGGATACCGATGGCAATACGGGGCGTCTGTGTATTTCGGATACGGTTGAGACACCGAAAAGCTATTGGTTGGATCATGTGGATGCACTCGGTAAGGATGAACGCCAGTTCTCCCTGCTTTTTTCATCCTTGGTTTCCAAAGGTGGCAATATGGTTGAGAACCCATTGCTCCGGGAAGTGGTTGAGCTTCTGGATGAAAGGTTGGGAGGTTGACAATGGCTCGGAATTCCATAGGATTGATTCTCAATGCCCACATGCCGTATGTCAGGCATCCCGAATATCCCAGGTTCCTCGAGGAGGACTGGTTGTTCGAGGCGATAGGCGAAACCTACCTTCCCTTGTTGCGCATGTTGCGGAGATTGCGGGATGAAGGTGTTCCCTTCCGGATCACCATGTCGTTCTCTCCGACCCTTTGTTCCATGCTCTCGGATCCGATTCTTCAAGGTCGGTTCACGGATTACCTCCGGTTGCACCAGGAATTGGGAGATCGTGAGATGGCACGATGCCAACGGGAGGAGCAAGAGTGTCTTCCCTTGGCAAAAATGTATTTGAATTCCATCAACACGAATCTCCAGGAGTATTTTGAGACCTACCAGTGCAATATACTCACCGGGTTTAGGGATTTGGAGGAATCGGGACATGTCGACCTGATAACAACCGCAGCTACCCATGCCTATCTTCCCTTGTACAGTGAATATCCATCGGCGATAAACGCCCAGATCGAGTTGGCGGTACAATCGCATATCAATCACTTCAAGCGTCGTCCAAAAGGGTTCTGGCTACCCGAGTGTGGGTATTTCCCCGGTTTGGAAGACTACTTGCAAAAGGAAGAACTTGCCTTCTTCCAATTGGCTGCACAATCGCTGATCCTTGCCGACCAACCGGTTGAACGGGGAAACTATGCGCCGGTGGCTTGTCCGAATGGCGTATTCGGATTTGCCCGTGATTTCCACCTGACCAATCTCGTGTGGTCGAATGCCGAAGGGTATCCCACAGATTCCAATTATCGCGAATTCTACCGCGACATCGGATACGACTTGCCGCTGGACTATATCAGGCAATACATCCACGCTCCCGAGGTACGGGTATTCACCGGCTTCAAGTATTATGCGATCACCGGAAAAGGTAACGACAAACGGTTCTACCATCCCGAACGTGCTGCCCGGAAAGTACAGGAGCATGCCGCGAACTTCTTGTATTCTGTTCACCAGAAGGGAGAGAAGGTTGCTCCGCTTCTGGACAGGGAACCCTTCTATACGCTCGCCTTCGATGCCGAATTGTTCGGACACTGGTGGTTCGAGGGAATCGACTGGTTGGAAGCGGTGTTGCGTAATGCCGCCAAATCCAACGATGTTGTGTTCGAGACACAACTCGATTACCTGAAGCGCTATCCCGAATCACAAGTCCTGCAGCCATCACTTTCCAGTTGGGGCGAGGGTGGGTATTCCGATGTATGGACCGATGGAGTGAATGTCTGGATCTACCGACATCTGCACAAGGCCATTGAGAGGATGGAGGAATTGGCGATCCGGTTCCCCGACCAGAGTTCGCTCAAGCAGCGGTTCCTGAACCAGGCTGCGCGGGAAGTACTGCTGGCCATGGCCTCGGACTGGCCGTTCATAATCCACAACGGGACATCGTCCTCCTATGCGGAAAAACGGTTGCGTGATCATCTTGGCAATTTCAATGTCGTGTATGAAAACATGTGCAAGAATGCGGTGAATACCGAGTGGCTGGTGAAATCGGAAAAGAGGGACATCGTGTTTCCGGATATCGATTACAATATGTTCAACCTGAACAGCCGCCGCAACAGATACAACGGCTGACCACGTATTTCAAAAATTCGATCTATTGCTCAGTACTGGTGTACAGGAAGCCTTCCTAGCGAAGGCTTCTTCCCCATTCAGCCAAGACGGTAGCGGCTGTTTCCTGATCCAGGGTATCATAGAGTACCGGATTAGATTTCGCCTCGTCGAGATAATCGTTGTCCTTGTCCCAATCGTCGATAGGGTCGGTGATGAAGCATCCTTCATCGTCAATGCATACGATCCAATCGTAGCCCCCCTTCTTGGAACGCCGCCCATAGTATTTCCTCGATATCTCTCTCTCAAGCATTTCAGTCTCCTGACAGTACAGTAAACGCTTTTTGTCAATTCGACAACTGGCAGGTTTGTTGAATTAATATTTACAATTATCATGAAAAGTGTAAATAAAAAACGGTTACTAGGCAACGGATGTATAGCATTTGTTTGCAATACAAAAGAAAGGACTCTGTTATAGGTCTTTTCGCGGTTGTCCCGGGGTGGTGGACAGGGTATAGTTTGTGGTAAAGAGTGGTAAAAATTCCCAGATGGGACCACTTTTTCAAAGGGATGGTGGGAAATGCTTACGGGCGAGTATCGAAACACAATAGACGAAAAGGGCCGTATACTCATTCCGTCCAAGCTGCGTTCGGCACTTGGGGACCAGAATACCCTTATCATCACACGTGCTGTCGAACCTTGCCTCTGGCTCATGTTGCCTCCATTCTTTGAAAACCTTCGTGGAAAGATCATGGATGGTCCCGGAGCCATGTTCGATGCGAACCTGCGGTTGCTGCAGCGACGTATCATAGCCCCTGCCATGGAATGTGAAATCGACAAATCCGGCAGATTGCTCATTCCTCCCCAACTTCGCGATGGCGTTGGATTGGCACTCAAGGAAGAGTCGGTCCTGCTTGGGATCAGCACCTACCTTGAATTGTGGAGTGTGGCCGCATACGATCGTTTCCTTTCCGATAGCGAGCCCTCGTTCAATGCGGCTTCGCAGAGTTTGAGCGTCCTATTGCAAGATGGAGGACATTGATATGGAATATGTCCACCAACCGGTCTTGGCCAACGAAGTATTGGAACACCTGGTGCCAGTAGGCACACATCCACTTTTGATCGATTGCACGTTGGGAGAGGGTGGGCATACCTACCTCTTCCTGAAAAAATATCCTGACCTGCGGGTAATCGGATTGGATCGCGACCATACGATCATCGAGAAGGCAAAACACCGCATGGCGGAATTCGGCGACCGTTTCATGGCCGTCAACACCTGGTTCGACGAGTTTCTCGCATCATATTCGGGAGAAGCTCCGGCTCTTGTCCTGTTCGATCTCGGAATCTCCGTATACCACTACGAGGAATCGGGACGTGGATTCAGTTTCGGACGAAGCGAAGAGCTCGATATGCGCCTCGATCCCGATGCCCCCTTCTCGGTGGCGGATATTGTAAATACATTTTCCGAACAACGCATCGCCGACATCATCTACACCTTCGGTGAGGAACGGTACTCCAGGCGTATAGCTGCGGCGATCTGCACATACCGGAAAACCCAACCCATAACCCGTTCCGATGAACTTGCAGGAATCATCCGTCAGTCGGTACCCTCAGCGTATCGGTATGGACGGCTCCATCCGGCCACCCGTTCTTTCCAGGCATTGCGAATAGCGGTCAATGGAGAACTCGAGCGAATCGTTCCTGCCGTGGACAAGGCTATCGAGCTGTTGGTTCCCCAAGGAAGGGTAGGAGTAATCAGTTTCCATTCACTGGAAGACCGTCCGGTGAAATACCTGTTCCGCAAGCGGGCGGACGGATGTGTCTGTCCCCCAGAGGCTCCACGATGTACTTGTGGTGGCAAGCCCTCGATCAAGATCATCACCAAAAAACCTATCGCACCTACCGATGGGGAATGCAGGCAAAACCCGCCATCGAGAAGCGCAAAACTGCGCGTTGCCGAAAAGTTGGAGGTGACTGCATGAACATGGCTGATCGGGGTATCGTCCAAGCACAGAGCATAAGTGTGAGGGAAAAGACTCTGGCTATCATCATGTTGGTGGTTATATTCGCCTCATGTGTGGTTCCGGTCTCCCAGGCCGCCAGGAACAGGGAACTGACGTTGAGCTTGTCCCGGATCGAATCCGAATCGGTTCTGATAGAGGAACGCCAACGGGTGGTCGCATCCCACATAGCACAGGCGCAATTGCCTGAAATGACCATGAAGCAGTCGGTTCTCAAGGGATTGTCCCTCGAGAAGATCGTGTTCGAAGAAGCCAAGATCGTGGTAGTTGGGGAATAGGACCATGCAGCAAATAACATGTACTAAAGTTGCCCAGATGGCTGAAGGGACGATTCTCGGGCAGGAACCATTCCAGAAGATCTCATCCATCACCATCGATTCCCGCAAAGTGGTCAAAGGATCGCTGTTTGTGGCATTGTCGGGACAGTTGTCCGATGGCCACGACTATGTCCTCGATGCTTTCCAATCGGGAGCCAGCGCCGCGCTGGTATCTTCGCGCCACGCCCACCGCATCAAGGCCAGGATCGAGGATCACGGCAAAGCCCTTATCATAGTCGATGATCCGTTGACTGCCCTGCAACGCATGGCTGCAAACCATGTCGCATCCCATCCCGATGTGAAACGTATCGGAATCACCGGCAGCTGCGGGAAGACCACGACCAAAGAGATGGTCGCCTCCATTCTTTCCTGTCTGGGAAAAACGGCGAAGACACCCGGAAACTTCAATTCTGAGATCGGACTTCCGATATCCGTATTCGAAATCGAATCGGATACGGCATTCGGTGTCTTCGAGATGGGTGTCGACCATGTCGGCGAAATGGATAGGATGCTCGGCATCTGGAAACCTGAAGTCGCTGTCATCACCAATATCGGATTGTCGCATGTCGGAAAGATGGGCAGCATGCAGGTCATAGCCAAAGAGAAGAGCAAGCTGTTCCACAAGGATATCGATGCCGCGTTCATCGCCGAAAACAGCGCATGGACGAGTTATATCAAACGGATACGCAATATCGATCCGCTTCCGTTCGGAATAATCGGAACGGAGGGAGTCGAGGCTATAGAATCGATGGGCCTGCATGGATGGAAGATTTCCTACAAGGGGAAACCGATCCACCTCCGTGCGGTGGGCAAGCACAATCTCATGGACGCTCTTGCTGCCATCTCGGTGGCACAGACCTTTGGTGCCGGACTCGGTGAGATTGTGGAAGGCTTGGAGAGTTTCTCCTCGGTACCGGGAAGAAGCAGGATTGTGGACGGTTCGGTTACGATCATCGAGGATTGGTACAACGCAAGTGTCGACTCCACGAATACTATCCTCGACTACATGGGCTCCCTTCCCTGGAACGGCAGGAAATTGGCGGT